>JAKARG010000052.1 GCA_021819345.1 Actinomycetes bacterium
CGGGGACAAAATAGGGCGGAGAGCGCTACCAGTGACATGACCCGGCCGGGTCATTTGCTGGCCGAAACTGACTAGACACCTGACACGATCGAGCGCACCCGACGCATCGCAGGTCCCGCCAACCAGCCCCGGCCCACGTGATCACCGGCCCCCCGGCCCACGCGATCACCAGCCCCCGGCCCTCCCGCCCCCTGGACGACGGGCAACTTGCACCCCTGGGGGTGGCTCCACCCAACGCTGGCACCGGCGCTGGCCAGCGGCGCAACGACAGCTCCCGGGTGGTGTCGTTGACCGCCTGCGTCCCTCCGACCGGGTGGGTGACGGCTCACCTACCGGCGCCCTCCGACCCGGCAGGTGACGGCTGAGCCCGTGGTGTGCCGGTGAAGACGACTCGACCCTCGCCGGCGACCAACCTCCCGATCACGAGCGCCTCGGGTCCCCCTCCCGGGGCAACAGAGCCCGCCGCCAGGGGACCGGTGCCCCCTGCCGGCGAAGCGCCGAGGGCGCCCGAGATGGCGGCGAGAGCCACGTCGAGGTCCTCCTCGTCGAGCGCCAGCACCATCCCGATGCCGAGGTTGAACACCCTGCGCATCTCCTCCTCGGCGACCCCACCGGCGAGCCGCACCTCCTCGAAGATCCGAGGTCGCTCGAAGCTGGCCAGGTCGACGACCGCGTCCAGGTCGGGCGGGAGGACCCGGGGCAGGTTGGCCGGGAGCCCCCCACCGGTGATGTGGGCGACGGCGTGGACCCCGCCCGCAGGGGTCCCGCCCGCACCGGGCCCACCCGCAGGGGTCCCGCCCGCACCGGGCCCGACGGCACCGGGTCCGCCCGCAGGGGTCCCGACGGCACGGATGCAGGCGAGCACCGCCGGGGCGTAGACGACCGAGGGTCGCAAGAGCTCGTCGGCAAGGCTGTGGGCAGCGCCGTCCCAGGCCGGTCCGCCGAGGTCCCGGGCGGCGACGTCGAGCAACGCCCGGCGGGCGAGGGAGTAGCCGTTGGAGCGCAACCCCGGAGAGGTGAGCCCGACGAGGACGTCGCCGGCCCGGCAGCGGGAGGGGCCTTCGATCAGCGCAGCGCGCTCGACGATGCCGACGGCGAAGCCGGCGAGGTCGATCTCGCCCGGAGCGAGCAAGCCGGGATGCTCGGCCAGCTCGCCCCCGAGGATCGCGCAGCGCGCCTGGCGGCACCCCTCGGCGATGCCGGTCATCACCGACCGGACCTGGTCCGGGTCGACCCGGCCGAGCAGCTGGTAGTCGAGGAGGAAGAGTGGCTCAGCTCCGCAGCAGACCAGGTCGTCGACGCACATGGCGACGAGGTCGATGCCGACGGTCTCGAAGCGCCCCGTGGCCATCGCCACCGCCAGCTTGGTGCCTACCCCGTCGGTGCTGGAGACGAGCACCGGCTCCCGGTACCCGGCCGGCAGGGCGAACAGGCCCCCGAAGCCGCCGATGCTGCCGAGCACCTCGGGGCGTTCCTGGGTGGAGGCCACCAGGTCCCGCATGGCGTCGACCGCGGCGTCGGCGGCACCGATGGACACTCCGGCCGAGGCGTAGGTGAGGCCCGTCCCCGGAGGGTTCACGACACAGGCGGGACGCCGGCGAGCAGCCCGGGCTGGAAGGTCTCCGTAGCCCCAGCCCCAGCCGGCATCGCAGGCGCCGGCGCCGGCTGCTCGGTCGGGGTCGCCCTCGCGGACCGCCCGAGGGGCACGGCTGTCGGGTAGTCCCCGGTGAGGCAGGCGTCGCAGAAACCCGCAAGGGGGGCGCCCGTCGCCTCCTTCAGTCGATCGAGGGAGAGGTACGCAAGGCTGTCGGCGCCGACGTACTCGCCGACCTCCGAGACCGAAAGGTTGGCGGCGATGAGCTGGGCCCGGGTGCCGGTGTCGAGCCCGTAGTAGCAGGGCCACCGGTAGGGCGGGGAGGAGATCCGCAGGTGGACCTCCCGGGCGCCGGCCTCCCGGAGCATCCGCACCATCGCCCGGGTGGTCGTCCCCCGCACGATGCTGTCGTCGACCACGACGAGGCTTCTTCCCTCGATCACCCCCCGCAGCGGGTTGAGCTTGCGGGCCACCCCGGCTGCCCGCTCCGACTGCCCGGGGGTGATGAACGTCCTCCCGATGTAGCGGTTGCGCACCAGCCCCGTCGCGTAGGGGATGCCGCTCGCATAGGAGTAGCCCTCTGCGGCGGGGATCCCCGAGTCGGGCACGCCGATGACCACGTCCGCGCTCGCCGGCGCTTGGCGGGCGAGCTGCTCGCCCATCCGCACCCGGGCGCCGTGGAGCTCCTGGCCGTAGAGACGGCTGTCGGGCCGCGCCAGGTAGACCAGCTCGAACAGGCACAGGCGGGGCTCGGCGGAGCCGGCCGGCCAGGGTCGCATCGACACCGGCCCGTCCTCGTCGACCACCACCAGCTCACCGGGCTCGAGGTCTCGGACCCAGGTAGCGCCGGCGATGTCGAGCGCCGGGGTCTCCGAGGCGATCACCCAGCCGTCGTCGTCGAGCCGACCGAGCGACAACGGGCGGAAGCCGTGCGGGTCGCGGGCAGCGACCAGCCGGTCGCGGTCGCAGAGAACGAGGGAAAAGGCCCCCTCGAGCGCGGGGAGCACCTCGAGGAGGGCTTGGACCAGGTCGCCGGACCCGCCGGCGTCCTCCAGGCGCCGGGCGACCAGCTCGGCGATCAGGTCGCTGTCGTTGCCGACGGTCCCGGGGAGCATCCCTGCCGACGCCCCGAGCCGGTCGGTGTTTGTCAGGTTGCCGTTGTGGCCGAGAGCAAAGGCCTGCCCGCCGGCATTGCGGTACACCGGCTGGGCGTACTGCCAGCTCGACGCGCCGGTCGTCGAGTAGCGGGTGTGGCCGATCGCCAGGTGGCCCTGGAGGCTGGCGAGGCGGTACCCGTTGAACACGTTGGTGACGAGGCCCATGTCCTTCACCACCACCAGCGTCTCGCCGTCGGACACCGCCATCCCGGCCGACTCCTGGCCCCGGTGCTGGAGGGCGAACAGCCCGTCGTAGGTGAGCTGCGAAACCGGCCTGCCGGGCGCCCTGACCCCGAAGACCCCGCAGGCCTCCCGGGGCTTGCCGTCGATGCCTTCCACTCTCCCATCCTCTCACGCCAGTGCTCCAGCGGACACCCACAGAGCCTCTCGGCCACTCGAACCAGGGGATCTGGGCGCGAACCGCCGAACTGGGTGTGCCAGCGGCCGGATCTCCCCGCGCTGGCACGCCGAGGTGGTCGCAGCGCGCCCGGCTCACCCAGTTCCGGCCCGTCACCGGGTCCGGGTCAGGCGGATCCGACCGCTCCGAGGGCGTCGGGAAGCACCCGGGCCGCCGCCTGCCGCAACCCGTCGACCCCGCGGTCGACCAGGCCCTCGATCACCAGGCGCTCGCCGCCGGCGGTCCCCAGCTCCACCGCCTCCAGCCCGGCGGCGACCACTGCGTCGATCACCTCCCCGACCCGTCCGGGCGGCACCGACAGCACCACCCTCGACGGCGCCTCCCCGAACAGCCCGACGTGGCCGTCGACACCGGCGACCCGGGCCCCGACCCCCGAGGCGATCGCCATCTCGGCGAGAGCGACCCCGAGCCCACCACCGGCGACGTCGTGGACCCCGCCCGGCACCCCGGCGGCGACCAGCCCGACGACGACCTCGACCAGCCGGCGGTGGGCAGCGAGGTCGAGCGGGGCCAGCCGGCCGCCCCGGTGCCCTCGGAGCCTGACCGCCCACTGGCTGGCGCCGAGGCTCGGGGCGGCACCCGGGGCCTGGACGAGGAGCACGACCTCGCCGGCGACCAGACCCACTCCCGGAGGGGGGCTGCGCAGCTCCTCGACCAGGCCGAGGGTGGCGACCACCGGTGTCGGGTCGATGTCGGCGCCGGCACTCTCGTTGTAGAGGCTCACGTTGCCCCCGACGACCGGGAGCCCGAGCGACCGGCAGGCCTCGGCCATGCCGTCGATCGCCTCCGACAGCTGCCACATGACCTCGGGATGCTCGGGGTTGCCGAAGTTCAAGCAGTTGACCACCGCCACCGGGCGGGCGCCGACGCAGGCGACGTTGAGCGCCGACTCGGCGACCACCGCAGCAGTCCCGGCCCGGGGATCCGCCGCGCACCAGTAGCCGTTGCCGTCGGCAGAGAGCGCCAGGGCCCGACCATCTCCGCCGGGGACCCCCGGTGCGTGCAGCCGCAACAGTGCGGCGTCGCCCCCGGGGGCGACCACGGTGTTCAAGAAGAGCTGGTGGTCGTACTGGCGGTAGACCCACGCCGGGTCGACGAGCAACATCTCCAGGTCCTTCCCCGGATCCTCCGGCGCCGGCAACCGGCCCGGATCGTCCGCAGCCCGGGCTCCTCGGTCGGCGGGGGCTCGCCGCGGGCGGTCGTAGAGGGGGGCGTCCTCGTGCAGGCTGGCTGCCGGCACGTCGGCCAGCACCTCGCCGCCCCAGCCGTCGAGGATCCTCAACCGCCCGCCGGCGGTGACCACCCCGACCCTCGACGCCGCCACCTCCCAGCGCCCGCACACCTCCAGCACCCGCCCCAGGTTCTCGGGGGTGACTATGGCGAGCATCCGCTCCTGGCTCTCGCTCGTCATCACCTCCCACGGCTCCATCGCCGGCTCGCGCCGGCGCACCGCGCTCACGTCGACGTCCATGCCCACCCCGCCCCGGCTGGCGGTCTCGGAGGTGGCACAGGCCAGCCCGGCTCCGCCGAGATCCTGGATGCCGACCACCAGGCCCTCGTCGAGCAGCTGGAGGCAGGCCTCGATCAGGCGCTTCTCCTCGAAGGGGTCACCGACTTGGACGTTGGGGCGCTTGGCCTCCTCGGCGACCACGTCGTCGGTGAAGCCGGCCGAGGCCAGCACGCTGACCCCTCCGATGCCGTCCCGACCGGTCGCCGAGCCGAGCAGCACCGCCAGGTTCCCGACGCCGCCAGCACGCCCGAGCACCAGGCGCTCGACCGGCAGCAACCCCACGCAGAGCACGTTGACCAGCGGGTTGCCGGCATACGCCTGGTCGAACACGAGCTCACCGCCGACGGTCGGCACCCCGACCGCGTTGCCGTAGCCGGCGATGCCGGCGACGACGCCGGCAGCCACCCATCGGGAGCGCTCGTCGTCGAGCGGCCCGAAGCGCAGGGGGTCCATCAGGGCGATCGGTCGGGCACCCATGGTGAAGATGTCCCGGATGATGCCGCCCACCCCGGTCGCCGCTCCTTGATAGGGCTCGATCGCCGAGGGGTGGTTGTGGCTCTCGATGCGCAGCGCGACCGCGATGCCCCCGCCGGCGTCGACCACCCCGGCGTTCTCGCCGGGGCCGACCAGCACCCCCGGACCCTCGGTCGGCAGGCGGCGCAGGTGGACCCGAGAGCTCTTGTAGGAGCAGTGCTCGCTCCACATGACCGCGTAGAGCGCCAGCTCCAGGTGGTTGGGTACCCGACCGAGGAGGGCCTCGATGGCCGACGCCTCGCTGTCGGTCAGGCCGAGGCCACGATGGAGCGCCACGTCGGGGGCCGGGCCAGGGTCGTCGCCGTCCGCCGGGGGTCCGCTCCGGCCGGCGCCCACCGGGGGTCCGCTCCGGCCGGCGCCCACCGGGGTTGCGGGGCTCACGTCGCTGCCGCCGCGACGGCGCCGAACGCGCCGCTCCCCGACCCGTCCGAGGGCACGGGTGGGGCACCCGAGCGTGGGCTCGCCATGGGCGCCCCGGCGGAGGCCAACAGGGCGGCCAGCAGGACCAGTCCGTCCTCCGACCCGAGCAGCGGGTCGCTCGCCCGCTCGGGGTGCGGCATGAGGCCCACCACGTTGCCCGCCTCGTTGGAGATCCCGGCGATGTCGGCCACCGACCCGTTGGGGTTGTGGACGTAGCGGAGCACGATGCGGTCCTGGTCGACCAGCTCGGCAAGGGTCGAGGGATCGCAGGTGAAGTTGCCCTCGAAGTGGTTGACCGGGACCCGGAGGCGCCGACCCACGGCGACCCCGGCGGTGAGCACGCTGCGGTCGGTGACCACCTCGAGCTCGGCGGGAGCGCACACGAAAGCGAGCCCACGGTTCTTCTGCAACGCGCCGGGGAGGAGGTGGGCCTCGGTCAGGATCTGGAAGCCGTTGCAGATCCCTACTACCGGCCCACCTGCGCGGGCGAGCTCCTCGACCGCAGCCATCACCGGGGAGAAGCGGGCGATGGCCCCCGGCCGCAGGTAGTCGCCGTGGGCGAAGCCGCCGGGCAGCACCACGGCATCGACGCCGGTGAGGCGGCGGTCGGCGTGCCAGACGGTGCGGGCCTCACCTCCGGCCCGAGCCACGGCCTCGACCACGTCGTGCTCGCAGTTGGTCCCGGGGAAGACCACCACCCCGACGGTGACGCTCATCGGGCCTGCTCCTCCAAGCTCACCAGCGCATCCTCGATCACCGGGTTGGTGAGGAAGCGCCGGCACAGCTCCTCGACCCGGGACCGGGCCGCGGCGGCGTCGTCGGCCTCCACCTCCAAGCGGATCGCCTTACCGGTGCGGACCCCGCTCACGTCGGCGAAGCCGAGCGCCGCGAGCGAGCGTTCGATCGTCGTGCCGGCCGGGTCGGCGATGCCGGGGCGCAGGCGGACCTCGACCAGGGCGGCGAAGCGGCTCATCGCGCCCGTGCCGGAGCGGGATGCTCCCGGCCGAGACCTCCGCCGACGCCCGGCCAGTCGGCGAAGCGTCTGGAGGTGATCTGCTCGTAGGCGCGCACGTAGCGCTCCCGGGTTGCGGCCACCACGGCTGCGGGCAGGGGCGGTGGCGGCGGGCTCTTGTCCCAGCCGGTCTCCTCCAGCCAATCGCGCAGCGGCTGCTTGTCGAACGCCGGCGGCACGCTGCCCGGCTCCCAACCCTCCGCCGGCCAGAACCGGGACGAGTCGGGGGTGAGCACCTCGTCACAGATCGCCAGCTCACCGTCGATCAGCCCGAGCTCGAGCTTGGTGTCGGCGACGACGAGGCCCGCCTCGGCCGCCCGGTCTGCGCCCCGGCGGTAGACCTCCAGGCTGAGCTCGCGGGCGGCGAAGGCTCGCTGCCGACCTACCAGCTCGACCATCTCGGCGAAGCCGATGTTCAGGTCGTGGCCGGTGGTCGCCTTGGTCGCCGGGGTGAAGATCGGCTCGGGGAGACGCTCGGCCCGGCGGAGCCCCGCCGGCAGCCGCTCGCCGTTGACCGTGCCTGCAACCTCGTACTCGGCCCACGCCGAGCCGGCGAGGTAGCCGCGCACCACGCACTCGACGGGGAGCATCTCCGCCCGGCGCACGAGCATGCAGCGCCCGGCGAGCTCGTTCGCCCCACCCCGTGCACGCCAGTCGACGGGCGGCGCGCCGGCCGGCCCCGGTGGCGACCATCCCGGCGGCGGCTCGAGGCCGATCAAGTGGTTCGGCGCGACCCCGGCGAGCTGCTCGAGCCAGAAGGCGGTGAACGCGGTCAGGACCCGCCCCTTGTCGGGGATCGCTTCTGCCATCACCACGTCGAACGCCGAGATCCGGTCGGAGGTGACCATCAAGAGCGTGTCGGCATCGACGAAGTAGATGTCTCGGACCTTCCCCGAGACGTCGGCTGCGGGACCGCCGGCCGGTCGGGTCACTGACGCAGCCAGGCGTTCATACCGCCTCATCCTAGGAGCCCCGGTGAGAGGGACCGGAGCCCGGCACACCGAGCCACGATCGGCGACGCCCGGCGGCGACGGCTCGCCCGTGGTCGCCGAGGAGGTGGCGCTCGACGTCGATGGTCCGTGATGCCCCGTTGGCACCGAGCAGGAGCCCCCGGGCGGGTCCGCGCTACTCACCGGTCGGCTCGGGCGAGCTGCAAGCGATGTCGCGGCGATAGAGGCACCCGGGCCAGGCGGCGACCTCGACCGCGGCGTACGCCCGCTCCCGGGCGACGGCGAGGGTCGGCCCGGTGCCGGTCAAGCCGAGCACCCGCCCGCCAGAGGTGACGAGCCCTCCGCTCGGCCGCCCCGACGACCCCTCCACGCCCCCGGCGCCGCCCGAGACGGCAGGGTTGCGGGGACCACCAGCCGAGCCGAGCCCTCCGAGCGTGGCGGCACCGGCGCCCGGGGGGCGGTCCACTGCGGCGCCCCGACCACCGGCCGGCGCGATGCCGGCGGAGATCACCTCCACCCCCTCGATCGCCAGGGCGGCAGCCAGGCGGGCCGGGTCGATCCTCTCCCCGGTGCGCGGCGCCTCCGGGTAGCCGCCGGCGGCGAGCACCACGTGCACCGCAAAGATCTCGGTGGAGCGGGGGGGAGCGGCCGCCTCCAGGTCCCCCCGCGCCGCGCCAGCCAGCAGGACGGCGAGGTCACCGTCCAATCGAGGGAGCACGACCTGGGTCTCCGGGTCGCCGAAGCGGACGTTGAACTCGATCACCCTCGGACCGGTGGAGGTGAGCATCAGCCCGGCGTAGAGCACCCCGCGGTAGTCGACACCCCGGCCCCGGAGGGCGTCGAGGGTCGGCTCGACGCAGCGGTCCATGACCTCGGCGATCACCGCGTCGCTCGCGCCGGGCACCGGGGAGTGGGCGCCCATGCCACCGGTGTTGGGCCCGACGTCCCCGTCCCCCAGCCGCTTGTGGTCACGGGCCGGGGCGAGCGGCACCGCGACACGGCCGTCGCAGAGCGCCATGACCGACAGCTCCACGCCGTCGAGGCCCTCTTCGATCACCACCCGGCGCCCGGCACCGCCGAATGCGGCCCCGGACAGCTTGGCCGCGAGGTCGGCCTCGGCGCGCGACAGCTCGTCGGTGACGAGGACCCCCTTTCCCGAGGCGAGACCGTCGGTCTTCACCACCCACGGGGGAGGGAGGGACCGCAGGTAGGCGAGCGCTGCGGGCAGCTCGTCGGTCCCGGCGAAGGTGGCGTGGGCGGCCGTCGGCACTCCGGCGTCGGAGAGCAGTCGCTTCATCCATGCCTTCGACCCCTCGAGGCGGGCACCGTCGGCGCCGGGGCCGAGCACGAGCCGACCACCGGCGCGCAGGCGATCCGCGAGCCCGGCCACCAGGAGCGCCTCGGGGCCGATCACCCACAAGTCGGCGTCGACCGCCGCCGGGTCGACGTCGGCACAGCGGAGCTTCGGAGCTGCGCCGAGAGCCCCGCCGGCAACCCGGTCACCGCCCCGGACCTCCGCTGCGCCAAGAGCGAGGTGGACCATCCCCTGGTTCCCCGGGCACACGACCACGGCCTCGACGGAAGGGCTGCGAAGAAGGGCCAGGGCCAGGGCGTGCTCGCGACCTCCCGAACCGACGACGCAGACCCTCACCTCGGGCCGGCTCCCGGGCCCGGGCCAACCGCCGCCACCCTCACCGCCGCCCTCAGCCTCCCAGGCGGACGAACTGCTCCCGGCCGGGGCCGACCCCCACCAGGTGGATGGGGACCCCGGCGAGCGAGGCCAGGCGCTCCACGTAGGCCCGGGCCGGCGGCGGTAGGTCGGCGAGGGAGCTGGCCCCGGTCGTGTCGGCCTGCCACCCGGGGAGCTCCTCGTAGAGCGGCGTCGCCTGGTGGAGGACGGACTGGTGGTAGGGCAGGTGCTCGTAGCGGACGCCGTCGTGCTCGTAGGCCACGCAGACCCGGATGCTCTCGCGCTCGTCGAGGACGTCGAGCTTGGTGAGCGCGATCTCCGTCAGCGAGTTGAGCCGGACCGCCTGGCGGGCCATCACGGCGTCGAACCAGCCGGTACGGCGCCGCCGGCCGGTGTTGGTCCCGTACTCGTGGCCACGCTCGACCAGCTCGTCGCCGAGCGCTCCGGTGAGCTCGGTCGGGAACGGACCGGAGCCGACCCGGGTCAGGTAGGCCTTGGCAACTCCTATCACCCTCGTGATGTGGCGGGGCCCGACGCCCGCCCCGGTGCACGCTCCGCCGGCGACGGGGTTGGAGGAGGTCACGAAGGGATAGGTGCCGTGGTCCAGGTCGAGGAAGGTGGCCTGGGCCCCTTCGAGGAGGACCTCTTGGCCTGCGTCGAGGGCGTCGTGGACGATGGCGACGGTGTCGGCGACGAGCGGGGCGAGCCGGGGGGCGTACTGTCGGAGGTACCGCTCGGAGATCTCGTCGGCCGACAGCGGCAGGCGGTTGTACACCTTGGCCAGGACCTGGTTCTTCTCCTTGAGGACCAGCTCGAGCTTCTGGCGGAAGATCTTGGGGTCGAGCAGGTCTTGCACCCGCAGGCCGATGCGGGACGCCTTGTCCGCGTAGGCCGGTCCGATGCCTCTCTTGGTGGTACCGAGCTTGTTGCGCCCGAGCCGCCGCTCGGCCAGGGCGTCGAGCTCTTGGTGGTAGGGCATGATCAGGTGCGCGCTGCCCGAGACCCGCAACCTCGAGCAGTCGACCCCGCGATCCTCCAGAGCGCCGAGCTCGGCCAGGAGCACCTGCGGGTCGACGACCACCCCGTTGCCGATCACCGGCACGACGCTCGGGTAGAGCACGCCGCTCGGGATCAGCTGGAGGGCGAAGCTCTCCCCGGCGACGACGATCGTGTGGCCGGCGTTGTGGCCACCCTGGTAGCGGACCACCACCTGAGCTCGCTCCGCGAGCAGGTCGGTGAGCTTCCCCTTGCCCTCGTCACCCCACTGGGTCCCGACTACCACCGTGGCAGGCACGGTGCGCAACCCTAGCGCCCGGGGCCGGGACGCCCCGCACCGGAGGAGGAGCCCGGCCGGCCGGGGAGCGCCGGCCGGCCGATCAGCAGCTCAGCGGCGTCTCCCGCCACCGGCGAAGACGAGCAGGATCCGCAGGATCGAGAGGTAGACGAGCACGAGCGCGGTCATCATGGCGAAGGCCGACGCCCACTCGGCCTCGGCCGGCAGGCGCATCGCCTCGGCCTTCTGCACGTGGTCGAAGTCGACCAGCAGGCTCGTCACGGCGATCACGAGCATCAGCACCCCGAAGATCGCCCAGAGCGGCGAGGATTGGTTGAAGATCGGCAGGGCGACGAACAGCGACAGCAGCCCGACGGCGATCAGGCCCATGGCCCCGATGGTGACCAGCGACACCATCCGGGGCGTGACCCGCACGAGGCCGGTCCGGTAGACGCCCAGGGTCCCGATGAACACCCCGGCAGTGAAGACGATCGCCAGCGGGACGATCCCAAACTCCACGCTCGCATAGATCCCCGAGATCGCCCCGAGGCCGACCCCTTCGCAGACCGCGTAGATCGGAGCGAGCACCCTGGCCCAACCCATCTTGAACCAGCTCACGAGGACCACGCCGAAGGCGAGGATCAGCGCCAGGAAGGCGATCCCTGCAGGCACCACCGCCCAGCCGGCCACGCCTGCGACGAGGGCGAGGATCGTGAGCCCGATCAGCTTGTCGTAGGCCCGCGACGCCTTGAACGTCTTCGCCGGCGCCCAGGGATCGGGAGCGAAACTGCTGTGGCCGTACTCGTTGCCTATCCGCTTGAAGGCGGTGTCCATGGTCTGGCTCATGGATCTCTCCTTTTGGTGTCCGGCCCTGGCCGGTCGTCATCATCATGCCTCGGCGTCCGACCTAGAGGCACGTCGCTGGCTGAGAGTTGGCTGTGGAACGAAGCGGGCTGCGTGGTCATCGCAGCTCCAGCTCGCCGGTCGTGCCGGCAGGGGCGTCGACGACCACCGTGGCGCCCTCGGGGTACTTGCCCCCGAGCAGGGCGAGGAGATCGG
>JAKARG010000053.1 GCA_021819345.1 Actinomycetes bacterium
TGCGCCACCCGTTTTTGTGGCTGCCGCCGAAGGTGTACCTCGCACCCTCCGGGTCGTCCGGCGGGAACCCGGGGACGTCCAAATAGACCTCGACGGAGCGGATGGCAACCGGGTGGTCCGAGCGTGGGGGCGCCAGCTTGCCGACCACGAGCAGGCTGCCGACCACCACGGCAGCAAGGGCGACCGCAGCGACGACGAGGCCTGCGCCCGACTGGTGCCGCCGTGTGGAGCGCTGCTGGCGGGACCCGTCCGAAGACCAGCGGTGAGCCAGGGACGCTCGCTGCGAGAGCGGCCCGACTGCACCCCCCGGGTGGGCGTCGCCGTCCTCGGCCTCGAGCTCCCGGCGGGGGCCTTCGGGTAACCGCCCGGACCACCCTTCGGGTCTCCGTCGCGTGTACCGCCTGGTCCGGTCGCTGACCCCAACGGCACCACCAACGCCGTCCCGAGCGGCCGCGAGGAGGGCCCACCTCACCTCGAGCGCGCTCGCCGGTCGCTCCGACGGATCCTTGGCAAGGAGGGAGTAGACCAGATCGTCGAGCCGACGTGGCACTGCGGGTCGCATCTGACGCACCCGGGGTGGGGCCTCGCTCAAATGGGCCAGGGCCACGGTCACATCGGCTGCGGCATCGAAGGGGACCCTTCCGGTGAGCATCTCGAACAGCACGATCCCGAGCGAGTACAGGTCGGAACGCTCGTCCACCTCGTGGTCTCCCTGGATCTGCTCGGGGCTCGAGTACTTCGGGGTGCCGAGCATCGTGCCCGTCTGGGTGAGGTCCGAGCCGAGCCCGGCGCGGGCCTTGGCAATGCCGAAGTCCGCCACCTTGACCCGAACGGTGCCGCCGCCCGCGTCCTCGAGAAGCACGTTTCCCGGCTTCACGTCACGGTGGACCAGCCCGGCTCCATGGGCGTCAGCCAGGGCGTCCACCACCTGTGCAGCCACCTCTACCGCGAGGCCCACGTCGAGAGCGCCGCTCTCATCCAGGAGCTGGCGCAAGGTCTTGCCACGGACCAGCTCCATCACGATGAACGCGGTGGCCCCGTCCGCACCAGCGTCGTAGGTAGCGACGATCGTCGGGCTGGTCACCGCCGCGGCGGTGACCGCCTCCCTCCTGAAACGCTCCACGAAGGTGGCGTTGCCACTCAGGTGGGACTGGAGCACCTTGACCGCCACCGGACGGCCCAGTAGCTCGTCCCGGGCTTCCCACACCTCCGCCATCCCACCTCTGGCCAGGGGACTGACCAAGCGGTAGCGACCAGAGAGCAACCTCCCGGGCCAAGGACCCTGGGCTCCTGGTCGGGTAGCCCTAGGGGAGGGGGGCAGGGCGACCACGGGCGACGAGGCTACCGCCGTGCTGGTGGCGTTCCCGATCAGAGATGACCGGCTCCTCCGCCGCTGGCGTCAGCGCTCCGGGCAGGCCGTCACTCGGCCAGCCACGCAACGCCGACCGCCCCTGGACCTGCATGGGTGCCGATCACCGGCCCGATGTCCCCGACCAAGCGAGGGTGGAGGGGGACCACGCCGGCGAGAAGCTCGAGGAGCAGATCGACATCGGGGGTGTCAGCCCCGAAGACAGCGAGACGACGAAGGGGTCCTGCCGCCAGGACCTTGGCCGCGAGGTAGCGCAGGGACTTGGCCCGAGTGCGTTGCTTGGACTCCTCCTCGACCACCCCGTCGCGCACCTCGATCACGGGCTTGATGGCAAGCATCGACCCGAGCATCGCTGCCGCCCCCCCGATCCTGCCCCCCCGGCGCATGTTCTCCAAGGTGTCGATCGCCCCGAGCACCTTCAGCTCGGAAGCCGCCCTCTCGGCTGCTCCGAGCACTCCCTCGAGCTCGGCTCCAGCCATGGCCCGCTCCGCGGCCTCGACCACTACGAGGCCTTCTCCCATGGTCACGCTACGGGAGTCGACGACCCTCACCGGGAGGAGACCACCCGTCTCGCTCGCTGCCTGGCGGGCGGCCTCGATCGTCGCCGACAGGCGCGAGGACAGGACCACGCAGACCACTCCGGTCGCCCCCTCCTCGGCCATCCGCTCGAAGGCTCGACAAAAGGCTCCCGGGCTCGGCGCCGACGTCTCCGGCAGCGCACCTCCGAGGGCATTGCGCGCCCAGAACTCCTTGGTCGTGAGCTCCTCCCTGTCAACCAGCTCCTCGTCTCCGAAGCGGACGCGCAGCGGGACCATGCCTACCCCCAGTTCGGCCAACAGGGAGTCGGATAGGTCGCAGGCACTGTCGGTCACGACTCGGATACCGGTCATTGCTCCCCTTGGAAGATATGGACCACCCTGGTTCCGACCCTCTCGCCGGCGGGTTGGTGACATCCGGGGGGCCGACGAGCGAGGTGACCGCTGGCTCCACCCCACCCGGGCGGAGGGACCGTCACCCCTCGTTCGCTCCGATCCCAGCGGGACCCGCACCGCCGCTACCTGGGCGAGGGACGAGGCGTCTGGCGCGCCGACCATGGCGGACGTTGTTGACCCACCAGGCGAGCAGCGACATACCGGCACCGACCATCAGGACCAACCCGACCCAAGAGACTGCGGTCGACCTGATGGCGTCACGGTCCGACGCGAGCAGGACCGACCCACCGGGTGTCTCCAAGTCGATGGCCAGGGCAAAGACTCCGGAGGTGCGGCTCACGACCGGGACCCTCAAGGTGGTGAGGGCTCCCTCGAGCGTCAGGTCACAAGTCTCGCTCTGGTAGGTGGTCCGGCAGCGCCCATTGGGCCGGCGGGGCAGACCGAAGGCCAGCTTCTGGGCGTTCAGCTCCAAGATGACATGGACCCGCGTGTGGGGTGCCGAGCGGATCGTCACGGGCAGGCTCCCCGAGCGGGCAGTGAGGGTGATCGATGCTGCAGGGGGCAACGAGACCTGGTGCTCCGAGGATCTGACCAGGCTCATGGCTCGCTTGATGAGGCTCTCCCTGTCGCCCCGGGCAAGACTGCCCGACTCGGCGACCAGTAGCGCTCGCTCCAGCTCTACATAGAGCGCCGAAGCCGAAGGCATCAACCGATGGAGCGACCCGATCGCGGAGGAGAGGGTGGTGATCTCGGCCTGCTCCCCAGGCACGTCTGTCGAGTTGGAGACGGCGAGGCGTCGCGCTGGAGCGTCGGCGGAAGGGGGAACCCGTGCGAACAGCTCGTTCAGCGTCACCGGGAGCAGGTAGGGGTTCGCGGGCAGCCCTGACAGGAGGGTCGACAGCACCCTGGCGTCGACCCCGCCAGGAGCGAGCAGCACAGTGCCTCGGTCCCGGCTCGGGGCCTCCTGCTGCGTGACCACCAGCTCCGCGAGATCCTGCTCGGCGGCAAGGACGGGTGAGCGCCGATCCCCGAGGCGCGCAGACAGTCGCTCGTCGACTCCCCACACCACTGCGGGGTAGGTTCCCCCGATGAGCGGCGTGGGTCGACCATAGGTCAGTGTCGTGTCCGCGGGGGGCAACGCAGAGAGATCTGCTGGCGGCAGGACGAGCCGACGGAGCCCGGCGTGCTCGAGGCTGTCCAGGGCAGCGACGTCGAGAGGTTGGTCCACTACCCACGAGCCCGTAGGAGGAGCCCTCCCGAGGCTCGCGCGGAGCGCATCGCCTCCAGCGGAAACCTGCGGGGCCACCTGGTCGCCGAGGCCGGAGCCCTCCAGGCTCGAGTAGTCGAGCGGCACGAAGGGACCCGGAAGGAGCTGGTCACCCCGTTCGACGAGGGACCTTGCTGCGCTCACCTCGCTGCGCTGCTCCACCGAACCGCGCAGGAGCGCGACCAGCGCCTCCGGGTCGGCCTCGAGGGTCACCGGACACTCGCTCGTGCCCTCGAGCACCCGCTCCGTGGTGGCGATGCCCGACCCGGCCGGCGGGCCGAGCCCGAGATCGCGACCGAGGACGGGGGCGGGGGCGCCGAGTGGGACCACCACCGCCACCGCCAGCCGGTTGGCCATCTGGCCCGACGAGGGAGCGATGACCAGGAAGGTGGTGAAGGCCTCGGCCAAGGGGGCGCCGGCGCGGTCGAAGAGCTGCACCTCGAGCGGGTACACCTGCCCTGGTCCCGGAACGAACGCCTTCTCCCCCGACGGAGCAGCACCGTTGGAGTCGACCGGGATGTGCACCGCAACCCCACCGTCTGGCAGGGGAGGAAGGGAGTCGACCGACTGGACGTCGTACCAACCCGCAGCCGCCGGCTCGACCCCGGCAGCCGCCGCGTCGAAGCCGCTTCGGGTGGTCACTGCCGGGTAGGCGGCAACTTGCACGAGGTCTTTCTGCGGATCGGGAGCGGTTAGCGCCAAGTCGAGAGTGAAGACCCCTCCAAGGCGCACCCAGGTCGTCTGCGAGAGCAGGCCGAGGTGCGGGTGCCCGGCACGAGCCCCGGTGTGAGCTGTGGCGCTCGCCGCGAACGCAGCGGCCGGAGCCATGCCGGCCACGCTGCCTACGGTCGCAATCAACCCGGTAGCCAGGACCGTCAGCGCTCTCGCCAGGTGTGTGCGGATCCGGGGGCTCATGGCGAGCCCACCAGTACCGCCAGACCGAGCGGCTCCTCCACGAGACCGACCCTGTCGAGCTGCCAGAAGCTCGGGAAGGCGGTTCGGTCGAGCTCGACCACGTCCGCGGCACCCCGGCGCCCTCGGGCGAGCGACCGACCAGCCGTCA
Source organism: Actinomycetes bacterium (assembly GCA_021819345.1). GTDB lineage: Bacteria > Actinomycetota > Acidimicrobiia > Acidimicrobiales > Palsa-688 > JAKAQB01. The sequence continues at coordinate 4,632 of JAKARG010000053.1, forward strand.
GAGCCTGCGGGGCCAGCAGCGCCACCCGGCCGTCTTCTCTCCACCAGAGCGCGCGAACCTGCTCCCAACCGGAGCGCCGGATGTCCATCGACGGCGCGCTCATAGACCACTCCTCCGGGCACCTCGAAGAGGGCTCAGAGTAGCGGGGAGCAGGACCGATAGCATGGAGCCTTGGGAACGGGCTCGCTGCTCTTCGCCACCAACTCGGACTGCAGACTGCACGACCCCGGCCGAGGGCACCCCGAGCGACCCGAGAGGCTCGACGCAGTTTGCTCCGGAGTATCGAGTGCCGTCTGTGTCGACGCCGTCGTCGCCTTCGCCCCACGTCGGGCCAGCCGGGAGGAGCTTCTCAGGGTGCACGACGTAGTCCTGGTCGACACGATCGAGAGCTACTGCGGCGCCGGTGGGGGAGCGATCGACGAGGACACCGTGCTCGGAGCGGGCTCCTGGGACGCCGCCCTGGCGGCTGCGGGCGCCGGGCCCGAGGTGGTCGAACGTCTGCGGGCGGGAGAGGCCGATGCTGCGTTCGTAGCCGTCAGGCCACCAGGTCACCACGCCGGCCACAGGCGGCCCATGGGCTTTTGCGTCTTCAACAACGTGGCGCTCACCGCCGCCGACCTGGCGGCCTCCGGTGAGAGAGTGCTCATCGTCGACATCGACGCCCATCACGGCAACGGCACCCAGGAGATCTTCTACTCCGATCCCCGGGTTGCATACCTGTCGCTGCACGAGTGGCCGCTCTACCCGGGTACCGGCTGGCTGGACGAGCGCGGTGAGGGGGAGGGGGAGGGAACGACGGTCGACATCCCCCTGCCGAGAGGGGCCACCGGCGATGTGTACCTCCGGGCCGTGGAGCAGGTCGTCGAACCACTCGCAACCCGCTTCAGGCCGACTTGGATGCTCATCTCTGCCGGCTTCGACGCGCACGTCGCCGATCCCCTGACCCACCTGAGCCTGTCCTCGGGAGACTACGCACAGCTCGTCTCCGCCCTGGTGCCCCTGGTTCCAACCGGCCGGGTCGTGGCGATGCTAGAAGGCGGTTACGACCTCGCTGCGCTGCGCACGTGCACCGCTGCTACCGTCGATGCCCTCCTCGGAGTGCGCCACCACCCCGAGCCTCCCACCTCGGGTGGCCCTGGAAGAGAGATGGTAGAGACCGTCAGGCGTCTCCAGGGCTGAGCCCACCCGTGCCGCAGCGACCTCCGACTATCACTCAACTGCGGCGCCCGGCGGCCGATGTATGTGAGTGGTGCTCGATCTCCAGCAGTTGCTCAGCCACGTCACGGAGGTCGGGGGCTCGGACCTGCACGTGAAGGCCGGGTCGCCACCACGAGTCCGGGTCAACGGCGATCTCCGCCCCACGCCGTTCTCGATCGTGAGCCCGAAGGACATCGAGGACGCCATCCGCACGATGCTGCCGACCGAGAAGCTCGAGGAGTTCCTTCGCTCCGGGGAGGCCGACTTCTCGATCTCGGTGACGAGCCTGGGCCGCTTCCGCGGCAACGCCTTTCGACAGCGGGGCTCGGGGGCAATGGTCCTGCGCCGGGTCCTACCTGCCGCACTCTCCGCTGTCGACCTCGGCCTCCCACCGATCGTGAGCCGTCTCGCCGAGGAGCTGCGGGGCATGGTCCTCGTCACCGGACCCACCGGGTCGGGCAAGACGACCACCCTCGCTGCGATGATCGACCACATCAACCAGACCCGCGCCGCGAACATCATCACGATCGAGGACCCGATCGAGATCCTCCATCCGGACAAGCGATCGATCGTCTGCCAGCGAGAGATCGGCAACGACACCAGGGACTACGTGCAGGCGATGCGCCGAGTGCTGCGTCAGGACCCCGACGTGATCCTGATCGGCGAGATGCGCGACATCGAGACCGTCGGCGCAGCTCTCACTGCAGCCGAGACCGGGCACCTCGTCCTGTCGACCCTGCACACCACCAATGCCACCGAGACGATCAACCGCATCGTCGACTTCTTCCCCCCCTTCCAACAGCACCAAGTGAGGATGACCCTGGCCAGCGTCCTACGGGGAGTGGTGAGCCAGCGCTTGGTCCCTCGCGCCGATGGCGAGGGCCGGGTGCCAGCGATCGAGGCGATGATCGTGACCGGCACGATCGCTGACCGGATCATCGACCCGGGGTCGCACAACGAGAGCATCGAGGACCTGATCGCCGACGGCGAGTACCACGGGATGCAGACCTTCGACCAGAGCCTGTTCCATCTCTACAAGAGTGGTCTGGTCACCCTCCGGGCCGCCCTCGGGGCGGCGACCAATCCCCACGACTTCCGCCTCGCCCTGCAGAACGCCGGGCTCCTCGGGAGCACCTGAAGCCCCGCCGGCCCGGGATCCACGCGCCAGTAGGGTGGGCACCCGTGCTTCCCGAGCGCCTCCGACCACTGATCGAGCACACCGCTGCGCTCGCCGCCCGCTTCGAGGAGGCCAACCGCAAGCTCTACCTGGTTGGAGGAGTGGTCCGCGACGCGATCTCCGGTCGACTCGGCCCGGACGGCGACTTGGACTTCACCACCGACGCCACGCCGGAGGAGACCGAACGGATCGTTGCTCCCATCGCCGAGGCAACCTGGGACCAGGGGCGACGCTTCGGCACCATTGGAGCTCGGGTTGGCGGTCGGAAGGTCGAGATCACCACCCACCGGGCCGAGGCTTACCATCCCGACTCGCGCAAGCCCGACGTGGTCTTCAGCGAAGCCGTCGAGGCAGACCTGTCGAGGCGGGACTTCACCATCAACGCGATGGCCCTACGCCTCCCTGGTCTCCAGCTGGTGGACCCCTTCGACGGTGTCGCCGACTTGGCCGCCGGGCGGCTCCGAACCCCGCTCTCGCCAGAGGTCTCCTTCTCCGATGACCCCCTGCGGATGCTACGTGCAGCGCGCTTCGTAGCCGGCCACCGCCTTCTGCCCGACCAAGAGCTCCTCGACGCGATCGTCGCTCTCCGGGGCCGCCTCGACATCGTCTCCGACGAGCGGCTCCGCGACGAGCTCGACAAGCTCATGGTGGTCGAGAGCCCTGCCGACGGGCTCTGGCTGCTGGTCCGGACAGGGCTTGCTGCCGAGTTCCTTCCCGAACTGCCGGCGCTGGCCCTCGAGCAGGACCCCGTCCATCGCCACAAGGACGTCCTCGCCCACACCATCGCCGTCGTGGACAAGACCTCGCCCGACCGGCTGCTCCGGCTGGCCGCACTGTTCCACGACATCGGCAAGCCGAAGACACGCTCGTTCGGTCCCCACGGCGCCGTATCGTTCCACCACCACGAACTGGTAGGAGCCAGGATGACCCGCGACCGCATGCGGGCCCTCCGCTACCCGAGTGACGACGTCGAGGTGGTGAGCCGCCTGGTCGAGCTGCACCTGCGGTTCCACACCTACCAGATGGGGTGGACCGACAGCGCGGTTCGGCGCTACGTCCGCGACGCCGGGCCGCTGCTCGACAAGCTCAACGAGCTCACCCGCTGCGACTGCACCACCCGAAACCCTGCGAAGGCGGCTGCCCTGTCCCGACGGATGGACGAGCTCGAAGCCCGCGTTGCAGAGCTTCGCAACCACGAGGAGCTGGCTGCACTACGCCCCGACCTCGACGGGGTGGAGGTCATGGCGCGCCTCGGCGTCGGACCTGGTCGCGTCGTCGGCGATGCCCTCGCCTACCTCCTCGAGCTACGCCTCGAGGAAGGCCCGCTCGGAAAAGAAGAGGCTGCTCAGCGGCTCGACGCCTGGTGGGCAAGGCGGGGCTCGGCCGAAGGGGGGCCATCTCTCCGACAGGCCCGGAAGGCGCTCGAGCACCCTCGCAGTGAGCCCTTCAGCTCCCCTCCTTGCGAGCCCTGACGAGCAGCATCCTCGGAACGAGGTTCGCCGTCTCCACCCAGGTGCCGCTGCGCGGGACCCCCACGGCCGGCTCGGGCTCGAGCACTTGTTCGAGCCGGTAGCTCGAACGGACCAAACCCCCGAAGAGCTCGGCGAGCCGGTGCGGGTAGCAAGGAGGCGCACCCTCGAACAGCATCCCCCCGACCGGCGAGGGGTCGAAGTAGGAGCGCTGCACCACTGGAGGGTGCGTCGGTGCCTGCGCCACGAGGTACCAGGCCGGGTGCGGGAGGCTCAACACGAGGGGAGCGCCCACCTTGAGGACCCTGTGCACCTGGCGCAAGGCGCGGCCGAGGTCCTCCACGTAGCCGAGGACGTCGGCGGCGAGGACGATGTCGACCGAGTCGGCCCGGAGGAAAGCCAGATCGGCTAGGTCGCCGTGTCGGAGCTCGAGCCGGACCTCCGCAGAGTCGGCCAGCGCCCGGGCGGCGGCCAGCTGCCCGGCGGAGGAGTCCACTCCGATGACCGTTGCACCAGCCCGGGCCATGGCTACCGAGTTCTGCCCGGACCCACAGCCGAGGTCGAGCACCCGCCGGCCGCGAAGCTCGCCGAGCAGACGCAGGTCGGCTTCGCTCGGCAGGTCGGGGCCGAAGTGGACCACGTCCGCCGGCCAGTGGGCCGACTCCTGGTACGGGTCTGGGAAGCGGTCCCAGGCATCGGCGGCATCGTTCGGCACCTCTACATCCTGCCCCAGATCGCCTCTCGTAGTCGGACCCCGTGGCCCCATCTGAGACGGGCAGGACCCATTGCCCGCCAGAGCCACACCAGATCGGTCAGAGACCGGCTGCGAACCGCTCGACCATCCGACGAGCCTCCTCGTCGTGGTGCTGCACCGGAGGGGACTTCATGAAATAGGCCGACGGGCCGACAAGAGGACCGCCGATGCCACGGTCCAAAGCCAGCTTCACACAGCGGAGGGCATCGATGATCACCCCGGCCGAGTTGGGTGAGTCCCATACCTCCAGCTTCAGCTCGAGGTTGAGCGGTACGTCTCCGAAGTTGCGACCCTCCAGACGGATGTAGGCCCATTTCCGGTCGTCGAGCCACGAGACGTGGTCCGAAGGTCCGATGTGGACATCGTCGGCCCCAATCCCCCGTTCCACCTGACTGGTCACCGATTGGGTCTTGGAGATCTTCTTCGACTGTAGCCGGTCCCGCTCCAGCATGTTCTTGAAGTCCATGTTGCCACCGACGTTCAACTGGTAGGTGCGGTCGAGCACGATCCCGCGGTCTTCGAACAGCCGGGCCAGCATCCGATGGACAATCGTGGCGCCGACCTGGCTCTTGATATCGTCCCCGACTATCGGCACCCCGGCCTCTGCGAAGCGGCGCGACCACTGCGGGTCGCTGGCGATGAAGACCGGGATGGCATTCACGAAGCCGACCCGAGCGTCGAGGCAGGCCTGGGCGTAGTGCTTCTGGGCCACCTCGGAGCCGACCGGCAGATAGGAGACGAGCACCTCAGCGCCAGAGGCGGCGAGCACGTCCGCTACCCTCACCGCCTCCGCAGGCGACTCCTCGATCGTCTCGCGGTAGTACTTGCCGAGGCCGTCGAGGGTCGGTCCCCTCAGGACCTCTACCCCGAGGTCGCCAACCGGGGCGAAGCGGATGGTGTTGTTCTGCCCCGCAAAGATCGCCTTGCCCACGTCGAGCCCCACCTTGGCCGCGTCGACGTCGAAGGCGGCCACCACCTCGATGTCACCGACGTGGTAGCCACCGAGCTCGACGTTCATCAGCCCGGGCACCTCCTCGGCCGGATCTGCACCGCGGTAGTACTCGACCCCCTGGAGCAGGGAACTTGCACAGTTTCCCACGCCAGCGATCGCGACCTTGATCTTGCTCATCTCGTCTCCTTGTTCTCTCCGGCGACTGGCGCCGGTGGCTTTCTGCGGTCTCCCGTACCGGCCTTCGGGACCACACCCACAGTTCGGGAGCTCGCAGAGTGGATGCTCGGAGCTGACGACCCCTCACCGTCTTGCGGGGGGCGGACCCCGCCGGCGAACGCCCCGATCGATGGGACCGGGGCACGAGCGGCGGTGGAGGTCACCGTGCGGGCCGTCCCCGGGACGGCGCCCCGCTCCTTGGCGATGAGCCCCTCGACCCAATTCAGGTCCCGCACCGCGCAGTCGAGATCGTGGTCGAGGAGGCTCTGCAGGTAGCAGTCCGAGCGGTCCACGGCCCCCACCGCCGCCCTGGCCCGGGCCAACCGGTCGACGAGCCGAAGCCGCCGCCGCTCCAGCATCTCCATCCGGACGCCCGCCTCGAGGTGCCTGGCGAAGGCCAGGCGGAGAGCGAATCCCCGGGGGTCGTCGACCTCCGGCTCGACGGCGAGCAGTTCCCTGAAGAGTTGCGCTCCCTCGGGGGTGATCCGATAGACCTTCCGGTTCTTGCGGTGCCGCTCTGCCGAGCGAGCCCGGTAGGCCGCCAGCTCGCCCCCGAGGGAACCCGTCTGGGGGATGGGCGACCCGGTCGCAGTAGCAGGTTCGACGCTGCGCAAGGCGCCGAGCCTCTCCAGCCGAGCCAGCGACGGGTACAGCGAGCCATAGGACGCGCCGCTCGCCATTGCGAGCGTGTCCACCAATCGCCTCTTCAGCTCGTAGCCATGGAGATCTTCGTGCTCCAACAATCCGAGCACCGCGATGTCCATCGAGATCGGCCGGCTCCTCGATGCGGCCGGAGCCCGAGGGACCCCGAGCTGTGAACCGGGCACACCTGCGCTCTGCACGTCACGACTATACCGACCCGGTAGGACTATATCGACTCGATACATCGAAGCGACATTACGTACCCCACTGGAGCGCTCGGGGCCGTCCCGGAGTAGGATCTGATCGATGGGCTTCCGTCCCGACTCGCTGCGAGGAGCTGAATCGGCCGGACGCTTGGCCGGGCAGGTCGACTACCGCCTGGCCCGTAACGCGGTCTTGAGCGAGCTCCACAAGGGGCGTCTGTCTCGACTGGATGTCTGCGATGCCCACCCCGAGCTCCTCAGGGCCGCGAGGAGCATCGGGGAGGAGACCGGCGAAGACT
>JAKARG010000054.1 GCA_021819345.1 Actinomycetes bacterium
CCGATCTGGAGCGCTTCGAGGTCCGCGCCCGCAGGGTGATCAATGCGACCGGCGTCTGGACCGAGCAGACCGAGAGCCTCACCGGCAACTGGCCCCGGGTGCAGGTCAGGGCCTCCAAGGGGGTGCACCTCGTGGTCCCCCGCGACCGGATCCGCAGCGAGTCCGGGCTGATCCTGCGGACCGAGAAGTCGGTGCTCTTCGTCATCCCGTGGGGGCGTCACTGGCTGATCGGCACCACCGACACCGACTGGGACCTCGACCGGGCGCATCCCGCGGCGAGCGCGGCCGACATCGACTACCTGCTCGACCACGTCAACGCGGTGCTGTCCGTGGCGCTCACCCGTGACGACATCGAGGGGGTCTACGCGGGCCTGCGCCCGCTGCTCGTCGGGGAGTCCGACGCGACGAGCAAGCTGTCGCGCGAGCACACGGTCGCGACCCCGGTGCCGGGTCTCGTCGTAGTGGCCGGCGGCAAGTACACCACCTACCGGGTGATGGGAAAAGACGCGGTGGACGCAGCGGTCCAGGGCCTCGGGGCGGTGCCGGAGAGCTGCACCGAACGGATCCCCCTCGTCGGCGCCGAGGGCTGGCCAGCGGTCCGCAACTCCGTCAACCGCCTGGCGGGGCGCTCCGGGCTCGCGCCCGAACGCATCGAGCACCTCCTCGGGCGCTACGGCTCGCTCGTCGGAGAGGTGCTCGACCTGGTCGGCGCGGATCCCTCCTTGGCCCGGCCGCTCCCCGGCGAGGGCGCGGACGAGTACCTCCGAGCCGAGGTGGTCTACGCAGTCCTCGCCGAGGGCGCCCGCCATGTCGAAGACGTCCTTGCCCGCCGTACCAGGGTGAGCTTCGAGGCCTTCGACCGGGGGGTGGCTGCCGCCGAGCCCGTGGCGGCGCTCATGGCACCGCTGCTCGGCTGGGACGACGATAGACGAGCCCTCGAGGTGGCCCACTACCTGGCGCGGGTGGAGGCCGAGAGGGAGAGCCAGCTGGCCCCCGACGACCGGGCTGCCGACGCCACCCGCCTCGGCGCACCCGACATCGCGCCGACGGTCCCGATCGGCGCAGCGACCCGCCGAGAGTGACCAGGCTCGCCGGCGGGGCTGCCCCTGAACAGTCGCCAGCCGGGCAGGATGCCGAGGTGGTCGTGGTGGGTGCCGGGCCGGTGGGGCTCACCCTCGCCGTAGCCCTCGTCGGCCGGGGGCGACGGGTGCTGGTCCTCGAGCGCAGGGCGGCCCCCTATTGCGCGCCGCGCGCCGTGCACCTCGACGGCGAGGCGGCCCGGATCCTGCAGTCCTGCGGTATCGGCGCGGGGCTCGAGCAGGTCCTCGAGCCGGCCCCGATCTACGAGTGGCGTAACGCCGGGGGCGATGCGATCCTGCGTCTCGGCCGTCCCCTCGACGGGCCGAGCGGGTGGCCGGCGTCGTCGATGTTCCACCAGCCGGACCTGGAGGCGCTCCTCGTCGCTCGCCTGGCCCGCCTCGGCGGCGAGCTGCGCCGGGGGGTCGAGGTGACCGGGGTCGACCAGGACCCGAGCGGGGCAACCGTGCGGACCACCGATGGCCCGGTGCGCGCCGCCTATGCGGTGGGGTGCGACGGCGCCGGGAGCAGCGTGGCATCCGGTCTCGGCCTGCCGGTGCACGACCTCGGCTTCGACCACGAGTGGCTCGTGCTCGACGTGGTCCCCGACGACCCGTGGCGGCAGGAGCCGATCAACCTCCAGATCTGCGACCCGGCGCGGCCCACGACGGCGGTCTCGGGCGGGCCCGGCCGCCGGCGCTTCGAGCTGATGCGCCTGCCCGGCGAGGATGCCGGCGAGCTGTCGACGCCGCGTCGGGCGTGGGAGCTGCTCGCCCCGTGGGGCCTCCATCCGGCCAATGCGACCCTGGAGCGCTCGGTGCTCTATCGCTTCGCAGCGCGCTGGGTCGAACGCTGGCGCGCCGGGCGGGTGCTGGTCGCCGGCGATGCCGCGCACCAGATGCCGCCGTTCGCCGGCGAGGGGCTCTGCACCGGCCTGCGCGACGCGGCGAACCTCGCCTGGAAGCTCGACCTGGTCCTCGCCGGGATCGCCGGCGATGCGATCCTCGACACCTACGAGACGGAGCGGCTTCCTGCGGTGGTCGGCGCCACCGAGCTGTCGGTGGAGCTCGGCCGGGTGGTCTGCGTCGTCGACCCGGTGGCGGCGGCAGGGCGCGACGCCGCCATGGCCCCAGGGGTCGGGCCCGAGCCGATCGCAGCTCCTTCCCTGCCGCCGATCGACGAAGGGGTGGTCGCGGTCGGCACCCCCGGCGCCGGGGAGACCTGGGTGCAAGGCCGCTCGGGCGGACAGCGCTCCGACGACCTGCACGGCTCGGGGTGGCGCCTGTGGAGCATCGAAGCGGGGGTGCCCGCGGAGGCCGGCCGCCGCCTCGAGCTGCTCGACGGCAAGGTCATCACGCTGCCCTCGGACCGAGGGCCCGGCGCCGATGACCTGGAGCGCGCCTGGATGGCCGAGCGGGGGGTGGTCGCCGCCTTGGTCCGGCCAGACTTCTGCGTCTTCGGCACCGCCGGCGACCGAGCGGGAGCCATCGAGCTGGTCGAGCTCCTCCGTGCTCGGATCACCCTCGGCACCGGGTAGCGACGCGGCGCTGCCCGCCTCGACGCCCCGGCGGGCGTGCTGCTCCTCGGCCTCCTGGCGGGCCCGGAGCGGCCGGGGCGGACCGGAGGTCCTCGCCCCGGATACTACGAACAAACGTTCGCCCAGCCGCTAGGCTCCGGCCGTGGTGTCCTCCGACCAGCCTGCCTCCGAGGAGCCTGCCTGGTCCCGAGGGCTCAATCCCGAGCAGCGCCGAGCGGTGGAGCACGACGGAGGCCCCCTGCTCGTGGTGGCGGGGGCGGGGACGGGCAAGACCAGGATGCTCGTGAGCCGGCTCGCCCGGATCCTGGAGGAGGGAACGGCGCCCGAGCGGGTCCTGCTCGTCACCTTCAGCCGTCGAGCTGCCGCAGAGCTGGTGCGCAGGTCCGGCCAGCTCGTCGACCCGGCTCTGGCGGCGAGGGTGGAGGCCGGCACCTTCCACTCGGTCGCCCACCAGGTGCTGCGCCGCCACGGCCCGGCGCTCGGGCTGCCCGCAGGATGGAGCGTGCTCGGCCCCGGCGACTCGGCGGACCTCTGGGCGCTCGTGCGTGCCCCGATCGCCGAGGGGCGTGGACGGCGCTTCCCGCGCGCCGAGACCGTGGCGTCGATCTACTCGCGGGTCGTGAGCACCCAGGTGCCGCTCCGCCAGTGCGTGACGAGGTCTTTCCCCTGGTGCTCCGAGGACGTCGACGGGCTCGCCGAGGCCTTCGACCGCTACGGCTCCCACAAGCGCCGCCAGCACCTCCTCGACCTCGACGACCTCCTGCTCTGCTGGCGGGCGGCGGTCTCCGATCCGGGTGTCGGGCCGGTGCTGGCCGGCGCCTACGACCACGTCCTGGTCGACGAGTACCAGGACACCTGTGTGCTCCAGGCCGACATCCTGCGAGCGCTGCGGGCCCGCGACCCGCGCATCACCGTGGTCGGCGACGACGCCCAGTCGATCTATTCGTTCCGGGCGGCCACCGTCCGCAACATCCTCGACTTCCCCGAGCAGTTCGCAGGCACCACCGTCGTGACCCTGGAGCGCAACTACCGCTCGAGCGCCCCGATCCTCGCCCTGGCCAACGCAGTCATCGCCGGAGCAGCCGAGGGCCACCGCAAGCAGCTCTGGACCGCCGAGGAAGGAGGGCTCCGCCCGGTCCTCGCCACCTGCCCGGACCAGGCGTCCCAAGCCGACGCGGTGGCGGCGAGCATCATCGAGCTCTACGAGTCGGGGGTGGCGCTCCGGGACCAGGCGGTGCTGTTCCGAAGCGCCCACCACAGCGACCTGCTCGAGGTCGAGCTCGCCCGCCGGCGGGTCCCGTTCAGGAAGTTCGGGGGTCTGCGCTTCTTGGAGGCGGCGCACGTCCGGGACCTGCTCGCCCTCCTCCGGCTGCTCGACAACCCCTACGACGAGCTCGCCTGGTACCGGGCCCTCGGCTTGGTCGACGGGATCGGCCCGGCTGGCGCCCGGCGGATCACCGCGGCGCTCGGGGTGACCCCCGGCCCGACCGGACCCCCGGACCCCCTCGCCCGGTTCTGCGCGCAGCCGACCGCCGACGCACCTCCCCGAGCCCGCGAGGAGCTTGCGGGGATGGCTGCCGCCCTGGCGGACTGCCGGGTGCCCGGGGTGGGTCCGGGCGCCCAGGTCGAGCGTCTCCGTCAGGTCCTCGAGCCGGCGGTCCGCCGGCGCTACGAACGACCCGAGGCGCGCCTCGCCGACCTCGACGCCCTCGGCCGCCTGGCGGGTGCCGCCTCGTCGACGGCTGCGCTCGTCGCCGAGCTCACCCTCGATCCGCCGAGCTCGACGGGGGACCTCGCAGGGGAGCCCTCCCTGGACGACGACTGGGTCACCCTGTCGAGCGTCCACTCGGCCAAGGGGGGCGAGTGGCAAGCGGTGCATGTCATCCACGCCGCCGACGGTGCCTTCCCGTCGGACCTCGCGACCGGTGACGCCGAGGGGGTGGACGAGGAGCGGAGGCTGTTCTACGTGGCCCTGACCCGGGCGCGACGACATCTCCACATCTACGCTCCGCTGCGCTACCACTCCGGCGACCCCGCAGGGCGAGCCGACCGCCACGGCTACGCCCGGCGGACCCGCTTCCTGCCCGAAGCGCTCGACGGGCTGCTCGAGCCCCGGCCGGTGCGCGGGGTGCTCGACCGTCCGGTGCCGGCGGGCGCGCCCGCTTCGACCCTGGAGCTCCCGGAGCCGGCCACCGTGGTGGTCGACCGCCAGCTCCACGACCTGTGGTGACGTCCTGCCTGGAGCCGGCCACCCGGCCGGAGGCAGGCGGCGCCGGTGCCCGCCCCATCCGCCCGCCGCACTAGTGCCTTGGTAGCGTCGCTTCGATGTCGCTGCCGGCCCGGTCGCTCGGCGATGGTGAAGTCGTGGTGGTCGAGGTCGGCTCGCATGGCTGGGCGCTCCTGCGACCCGTCGGGCTCGCGATCGCCGTCGTCGTCGGCGCCGGCTTCGCAGCCTCCGTGAGCGTGGCGCGCCCGGTCGCCTGGGCGCTGGTCGGTCTCGTGGTCCTCGCGGTCGTCAACCTGCTGGCTCGCTACCTGAGGTGGCGGGCGCGACGCCTGGTGGTGACCACCGAGCGGGTGGTCCTGCGCAGCGGGGTCCTCTCCCGGAGCGGGCGGGAGATCCCCCTGTCCAAGGTCACCGAGGTCTCCTATCGCCAGAGCCTCCCGGAGCGGCTCGTGCGGGTCGGCGAGCTGCGCATCGAGTGCGCCGACCGGGACGGGGCCGAGGTGTTCCCGGACGTGTCGAGGCCGGCGGCGCTGCAGGCGACGATCACCCGCCTGCTGACCGAGCGCCAGGCCCCCCCGGGTGAGCGGCTGTCGCTCCCCGAGCAGCTGGACCGCCTCGACGCCCTGCGCCAGAGGGGGGTGCTCACCGCCGCCGAGCTCGACGCCGCGAAGTCCCGGCTGCTCGGACGCTGATGGCCCCGAGAGTGGTCAGCCTGGTGCCCTCGGTGACCGAGACGCTGCTCTCGTGGGGGGTGGTGCCGGTAGGGGTGACCAGGTTCTGCGAGCACCCGGAGCTGCCGGCGATGGGAGGGACCAAGGACCCGGACCTGGAGCGGATCCTTGCGGTGGCGCCCGACCTGGTCGTGGTCGACCGGGAGGAGAACCGCCTCCCCGACGCCGAGGCGCTCGCCGGCGCCGGCCTCGAGCTGCACGTGACCCACGTCCGGTCCCTGGCCGACGTGGCACCGACCCTTGCCGGCCTCAGGGAGGTGCTGGGTCTCGAAGGGGAGGGGAAAGACGCCGCCTTCCCCTCCCCCGTCCGCTCGGAGCGTCCTCCCCGTGCCTACGTCCCGATCTGGCGGCGGCCGTGGATGTCGATCTCGGCGGCGACCTACGGGTCGTCGCTGCTCGAGGCCGCCGGGGCCGTCAACGTGCTCGCCGGGCACCCCGACCCCTACCCACAGGTCCCCCTCGACCAGGTGGCCGCCCTCGCCCCCGACGTGGTGCTCGCCCCGTCCGAGCCCTACCCCTTCGGCGCCCGCCACGCCGAGCTGTTCGGCGGCGTTGCCCCGATGGTCCTCGTCGACGGCAAGGACCTGTTCTGGTGGGGAGCACGGACCCCTGGAGCCCTCGGCCGGCTGCAGGCGCTCGTCGCGTCCCTCGGCCCGGGACGGGGGCTCGGCCCCGACGGGGGATGGTGAGCACCCGACGGGGGAATGGTGGGCAGTAGCTCGGCCCCGAGCAGACCCCGGGGACCCGAGGGCGACGCCGGCCCGGCTGGGACCCCCCTCGCTGCTCGCTCGGGTCAGCCGCCGAGGACGACCACCGGGCAGGTCAGGGTCCTCGTGATGCCCTCGATCACCTGGAGCCGGCTCACCACCATCCGTCCGAGCTCGTCCACCGAGGCGGCCTCGGCGGCCACGATCACGTCGTAGGGCCCGGTGACGTCGTCGGCGGAGGCGACCCCGTCGAGCTCGCGAGCCCGAGCCGCCACCTCGGCCGCCCGGCCCACTTCGGTCTGGATCAGCACGTAGGCGCGCACGTTCATCGTCCGAGCCGGGACCGGAGGTCGGCGAGCTGCTCCCACAGCCTCGACGGTACCCGCTCCCCGAGGGCTCGGTAGTGCTCCTCGATGCCGGCCAGCTCGGCGGCCCACTCGTCGGTGTCCACCCTGAGCAGGGAGGCGAGGTGCTCCTCGGAGAGCCCCATTCCCTCGACGGGGAGCGCTCCGGGGGCCGGCACCAAGCCGATGGGGGTCTCGAGCGCCTCCCCCCTGCCGGAGCAGCGCTCGAAGACCCACTCGAGCACCCGGCTGTTGTCCCCGAAGCCGGGCCAGAGGAACGCTCCGTCGGGCCCCTTGCGGAACCAGTTCACGTAGAAGACCCTCGGGCGCTGCGCGGCTGCGAGCAGATCGCCCATGCGTAGCCAGTGGGCGAGGTACTGGGCCATGTCGTAGCCGCAGAAGGGGAGCATCGCGAACGGGTCCCGGCGCAGCTCGCCGACCGCTCCGGTGGCTGCGGCCGTGGTCTCCGAGGCCATGATCGACCCGAGGAACACCCCGTGGTCCCAGTCCCGGGCCTCGGTGACGAGGGGCACGACGCCCGAGCGGCGCCCGCCGAGGAGGATCGCGGAGATCGGGACCCCCTCGGGGTCCTCCCACTCCGGGGCGATCGCCGGGTCCTGGGACGCGGGAACGGTGAAGCGGGCGTTGGGGTGCGCCGCCGGGGTGCCCGCCCCCGGCACCCAGTCGCGACCGAGCCAGTCGGTCAGGTGCGCAGGTGGCTCGTCGGTCATCCCTTCCCACCACACGTCCCCGTCGTCGGTGAGGGCGGTGTTGGTGAAGATGGCGTTCGCCGACAGGGTGAGCATGGCGTTGGGGTTGGTGCGGTCGTTGGTCCCCGGGGCCACCCCGAAGAACCCGTGCTCGGGGTTGAGCGCCCGCAGCGTCCCGTCGGCGCCGATCCTCATCCAGCAGATGTCGTCGCCCACGGTCTCGACCTTCCATCCCGGGAGGGTCGGCACGAGCATCGCCAGGTTGGTCTTGCCGCACGCCGAGGGAAAGGCTCCGGTGACGTAGCGGACCTCTCCGGCGGGGGAGGTGAGCTTGACGATGAGCATGTGCTCGGCGAGCCAGCCCTCGTCGCGGGCCATCACCGAGGCGATCCGCAGGGCGAAGCACTTCTTGCCGAGCAGGGCATTGCCGCCGTAACCGGAGCCGTAGGACCAGATCTCCCGGGACTCGGGGAAATGGACGATGTACTTGCGGTCCGGGTCGCAGGGCCACGCCGAGTCCTCCTGCCCGGGCTCCAGGGGAGCGCCGACGGAGTGCACGCAGGGCACGAAGTCGCCGTCGTCGCCGAGGACCTCCAAGGCGCCGGTTCCCATCCGGGTCATGATCCCCATGCTCGCCGCCACGTAGGCGGAGTCGGTCAGCTGGACCCCGATGCGGGCGATCGGCGACCCGAGGGGACCCATCGAGAAGGCCACCACGTACATCGTGCGACCCCGCATGCACCCTTCGAAGAGGCCCTTCAGCATGGCCTTCGTCTCGGTTGGCGGCCGCCAGTGGTTGGTCGCCCCGGCGTCGGCCTCCCGCTTGCTGCAGATGAAGGTCCGGTCCTCCACCCGCGCCACGTCACCGGGGTCGGAGTGGGCCCAGTAGCTGTTGGGGCGAGCGAGCGGGGAGAGGCGGGCGAAGGTGCCCGTAGCCACCAGCCGCTCGGCGAGCAGGTCGCGCTCTTCTGCCGAGCCGTCGCACCACTCGATCCGCTCCGGCCGGGTGAGCTGGGCCCACTCCTCGACGAAGGAGAGCAGTCGGGGGTGGTCGGAGAGTGCACGTGTCGAGGTCACGGTAGGGAGCTCCTCCTGCGCTTTCGGGCCAGGAGGCGGCCCCCGTCCGCCGGCGGCCGGGGCAGCTCGGCCCGACCTGTCAAAGTAGGCGCCATAGATCCTCGATCCCCGTTGACCGATACGTCTTACGCTCCTGGCCCGACCGACGCTATCCGAGAGCAGCAATGACCGGCGAGCTCGCGGCGATCGAGCGGCTCCGCCGCCGGTTGGAGGGGCCCGCCACCGGGGAGGTCTGGATCGGCGACGACGCCGCAGTGCTGCTCCCGCCGCCGCCGGGCACCCACCTGCTCCTCGCAGCCGACACCGTCGTGGAGGGAGTGCACGCCGACCTGTCGGTGCTCGGCATCGACGACCTCGGCTGGCGCGCGGTGGTCGCCAACCTGAGTGACGTAGCGGCCATGGGAGGTACCCCGTCGCACTGCGTGGTGAGCGTCGCCGGTCCCGTCGGTGTCGACCTGGACCGGCTCTACGACGGGGTGAGCGCAGCGGCGACCGCCTACCGGTGCCCGGTGGTCGGCGGCGACCTCGTGGCCTCGCCGGTGGTGGTGGTCACGGTCGCGGTCACCGGCTGGGTGGCTGGCGACCCGGTGCTGCGCTCCGGGGCCCGTCCGGGGGACGGGATCTGGGTGACCGGGGAGCTCGGCGCGGCCGCCGCCGGTCTGCGCCTGCTGCGCTCCGGTGCTGCGCTCGACGGGCGGTTGTGCGAGGCCCACGCCCGACCACGCCCTCGCCTGCCCGAGGGGATCGCCGCCAGGGCGGCCGGGGCCAGCGCGATGATCGACGTCTCCGACGGCTTCGCCCTCGACCTGTGGCGTCTGGCCGACGCATCCGGGGTCGGCTTCGAGCTCGACCACCTGCCGGTTGCGGCTGGCGCGACGCTGCCCGAGGCGATGGGTGGCGGCGAGGACTACGAGCTGGTCTTCACCGCCCCCGATCCGGACGCCGTCGGCGCTGCCTTCGCCGATCTGGCGCAACCCGCGCACGTCGGGTTCTGCACTTCCCGGGCGGGAACCGGAAACCTCCGCGGGTCTGCGCTGCCGAGGGCCGGCTGGGAGCACCAGATCTGAGCGTCCGGGGTTCGGGAACTTCCTCAAGGGTCGCACCGGAGGTGACGAAACAGGCCCCATGGTCGCTTCGCCTCCTGTCTCAGTGGACTCCGTAGCCGCCGACCTCGAGCGCCTGGAGCCCGCTGCGGTCGCTTCAGCCGTCGAGGTGCTCGCAGCCGAGGGAGTCCCCCTCGAGGAGATCCTCGACGGGACCCTGCTGCCGGCCTGGGAGCGGCTGGAGGCCCGCAACCGCTCGGGCGACGCCGGCGCTGCTGTCGCCTCTGCGGCCGCTGCCCTGGCCCGCCGTTCGATCATCGGGCTCTCGCGCCTCGCCCGGCGGGTCCCGGCCGGGACGGCCGGGTCCTTGACCGTGGTCAGCCCGGGGGCTGCGGTGGACCAGCTCTGCTCCGAAGCGGTGTCGGAGGTGACCGGGGCTGCGGGCTGGGTCGTCCAGCAGGTCGACGGGGACGACGCCGCAGGGGAGCTCTCGGCCTACATCCGCTGCCGTCGTCCGGCGGCGGTGGTGGTCACTGCGCACGATCCGGCCGACCTGCTGGCCCTCCTACCGGTGGTCGGGGTCGCTCACGCCGAGGGGATCTCCGTGCTGGCATGGGGAGCGGCGTTCGGTGAAGGAGGGCGCCGGGCGCGCCGGATGGGTGCCGACGGCTGGGTGCCGGACCTGCGCGGGTTGCTCGCGACCGTCACCTCCTGGCAGGAGCAGGCGCCGGCGATCTCCTCTCCGATCCCCCTCCCGGCGGCCTACGGGGAGCTCGAACGGCTGCGGCCGGTGATCGTCCAGGCAGCGCTCGGAGCCGGGGACGCCCTGTGGGCGCGGCGCGCCGCGCCGGCGCTGCTCGACCAGCTCGGAGCCGCGGTGGTCTTCGAGGACCCGGGGATCCTCGCCGAGCACCTGGGCCGCGAGCAGCGGGGCCAGGTCGACGACGCCCGGATCGTCGGCCTGGTCGACGCGATCGCCGCGGCCCTACCGCTCACCGCCGGTGTCGCGCGCGACTACGTCGTGGCGGCTCGTGACGAGCTGCGCCGTTCGCTGCTCGGCCCGGGTGCGGCCCGACCCGACGACGGGCACCACGGCGCCGGGGGTCTCGGGGGAGCCCAGGCGGGCCAGGTGTTCGCCGATCTCCTGCTGCTCGCCGCGCTGTCCTGCCAGACCCAGCTGGCCCTCCTGTCGGTCCCCCAGGGGGCGGGGCGATGGAGGACCCTCTCCTACGGCTTCGAGGTTCGCGACGGCCTCGACGACCCGAGGCTGTTCGAGCTGATCGCCTCGCGACGCGAGGCGGTCGAGGTGGCCGACATGTCGATCCACCCGGCGCTGGTCCGCTCGCCGCTCACCCTCCCGCCCCACGCTCTGCGCTGGGCATACGGGATGACCCTGAGCACCTCCGAGGGTCAGGTCCTCGGAGTGGTCGCGGTCCTCGACCGGTGGCTCCGCCAGGTCACCCGCAGGGAGCACCGCGCGCTCTCGGCGGTCGCACGCCAGGCCTCCGAGCACCTGGTCCAGCTGCGCCGGGGCGTCCCGCCGCTCTCGAAGGTGGTCCGGCCCGGCGACACCCGCGACGATCCCCTGTCGAGCCTGGTCAGCCTGCGACGCTCCGGCTCGATGCCAGACGGCCAGCAGCTCATGCGCAGCCACGAGGTAGCAGTGCTCTTCGACGTCACCGAGCGCACCGTGATCAACTGGGCGGCGTCGGGGAAGCTGCCGAGCCTCCGCACCATCGGGGGCCACCTCCGCTTCCGCCGGGAGGACGTGCTCAACCTGCTCGACGGCCGGGGCGGCCTCGGCGCACGGCGCAGCTCCTAGCCGCCGGGCCAGGCTCGGCCTACTGCGCAGCTCCTAGCCGCCGGGGCGGCCTCGGCGCACGGCGCAGCTCCGAGCCGGGCCGGCCGACCCGCAGCGCCACCGCCGGGGTCAGCGGACGGCTTTGGTCACCTTGCCGGCCCGGATGCAAGAGGTGCACACCTGGAGCCGTCGCGGGCTCCCGTCGACCAGGGCCCGGACCCGTTGGATGTTCGGGTTCCACCGCCGCTTGGTCCGC
>JAKARG010000055.1 GCA_021819345.1 Actinomycetes bacterium
CGATCTCTCGAAGTAGTCCCGGCCGTCGAGCTCGTGCACCGCCAGGCCCCGGAAGCCGGCGACGAGCTCGCCGATCGGCGCCGGCGACTGCTCGTCGGATGGCACCGAGATGGCGAAGCCGTTGTCGGCCACCACGAACAGCACCGGCAGGTGCAGGGTGCAGGCGGTGTTCAGGCTCTCCCAGAACTCACCCTCGGAGGTGGCCCCCTCCCCGAGCGAGACGTAGGTGAGCTCGTCGCCGACCGCCGAGCAGCCGGGCAGGTCGCGCCGGACGATGTAGCGAGCGGCCTCGGCGCAGCCGACCGCCGGCAGGCACTGGCTGCCGGTGGGGCTCGACTGGGTCACGACGTTGAGCCAGCGGTAACCCCAGTGACAAGGCATCTGGCGGCCCCCCGAGGACGGGTCGTCGGCCGATCCGACCGCCTGGAGCAGGATCTGCTCGGGGGTGACCCCGAGCCCGAGCATCAGGGCGCGGTCGCGGTAGTAGGGGAAGAACCAGTCCGAGCCCGGTCGCAGCTCCCGGGCCAAGCCGAGCAGCAGGGCCTCGTGGCCGGCCCCGGAGATCTGGAAGAACACCCGGCTCTGCTTCTGGAGGGCGATCTCCCGGTCGTCGAGGAGCCGGGAGACCAGAGCGGACCTGAAGTCCTCCACCACCTCGGCGACAGGGAGGCCGCTGAAGGTGGTCGGGGCCGGAGACTTGGTGCGAAGAGCCATACCGTCCCGGATGCTAGGACGCCAGGGCGGGCAAGGGCACGAAGCGCCGACGTCGGACACTCCGACGTCGGAGGTTGTGCTGACGTCGGAGGTTGCGCTGCCCCCGTCAGCGTGGCTGGGTGATCATCAAGAAGAAGGCGACGGTGAAAGCCACGTCGGTCGCGACTCCCGCCCAGCCGAGGCGACGGCCGGCTCCGGGGTCGGCCCGGGCGCCCTGCGCGGTCGTGGTCCGCAGCCGGGCTTCGGCGGGGCGGACGACCCCGAGCAGCAGGACCGCTGCGACCAGCCACACCCCCGCGGCGAGCATCGACCACAGCTGCAGCACTCCCCGCCCGTGGGGCTGCACTGCAAGGGCGGCGGCACCGAGGAACGGCACGACGAGCACCAGCCACTCGAGGCGCAAGGGGGCTGCGAAGTAGCGCCGGACCTCCTCTTCGTTCCCCCCGCCGGTAGCGAGGAAGCCGTAGATCCCGCCGAGGGCGACCGAGCCGAAGCCCACGAGCGCGCAGGTGACGTGCAGGCCGACGAGCACCCAGAAGACGGTCTCCGCGGGCACGAGCTGCCATGATGGCCGAGCGGGCGCCGCTCTCCCAGGCGGCCCGCCGTCGGACAGAATCGCCAGGCCCGGCCCACCTCTCGGATCGGTGCCGACTCCTAGGAGAGCAACCGTCATGCCACTGCAGGGAACCTTCGATGTGCTCGACTTCACCGAGGTGCTCCAGCTGCTGTCCTCCCGGCAGCTGACCGGCCGCCTGCACGTCCGCAGCCGGGCCTACGGCGCCTACCTGTTCGTCGAGGAGGGCCTGCTCGTCGGGGCGGACCAGTCCGAGCACCAGCCCGCCGCAACTGCCGGCGACGTGCGCGGGCGCCTGGAGGAGGTCTGCTTCGAGATGCTCGAAGCGGAGCGGGGGAGCTTCGAGTTCCACCCGGGCAAGCCGACCACCCTGCCCGTCGGCGAGCGGTTCAAGGCCGAGGAAGTGCTGACCCAGGCCCACAAGCGCCTCGAGGAATGGCACCAGCTGCAAGAGGTGATCCCCTCGCTCGACCTCCAGCCCCGCCTGGTGCTCGACCTGTCGGCGACCGAGGTGACCTTCGACCGGGAGCGATGGAGGATGCTCACTGCGGTCGACGGGCGCCGCAACCTGCGAGCCATCGGCCGGGTGCTCAACCTGTCGGACTTCGACGTGTGCCGGGTGATGTCCACCCTCGTCGACGACGGGATCGTCGAGCTCGACGGGCTCGGAGCGCTTCCGGCTGCGACCCGCGACGCCATGCCGGTGGTTCCGCCGCCCGGTGTGGAGCGTCCCGCGCCGCCGGCCGAGGAGCGCCCGACGGTGGTGATCACCGCCTCGATCGCTCCAGCGAACGGCGCCCGCGACGAGGACCGGGACGGCTGGGAGCCGTCCCCGGGGCTCGCCCCGCTCGCCGAGCCCGCGCCCGCCGCCGGACCGGCCGAGAGCGGCGGTGATGGCAACATGGCACCCGGGGGCGAGGACGACGCCACCGTGGAGCTCCTGGCAGCAGACGACGCCACCGTGCACCTCCCGGTGCCAGACGTTGCCACCGACCCCGGAGCCGGAAGCGCAAGACCCCCGGCCGGCGGGCACCCCGGGGCCGCCGGCCCGAGCGTCTCGGCGGCCGCGACAGAGGCGCCGGGCGACGGCGGCGCCGCCCACGAGGGGCGCCGGGGGCGCCGGGTGGTGCGGATCCGCTCCAAGGGGAGCAGCGCCTGAGCTACCGGCGCTCGCTCCGAGCGAGCCGCTGCTCCCCGCCGGTGGTCCCCCGTCCGGCGCTCAGAGGTTGGCCGCAGCCAGCTCGAAGCCGGCGAGGGCGTCGTCGATGTCAGCCTCGGTGTGGGTGGCCATCACCGAGGTCCGCAGGAGCGCCTTGGAGACCGCCGGCGCCACGGCGCAGTTGGTGTAGACCCCCTGGTCCAGCAGGGCCCTCCAGAGGGTTCCGGCCTTCCAGTCGTCGCCGACGGGGATCGGCACGATCGCGCTGCGGTCGTCGCCTCCGGGGTCGTAGCCGAGCTGGCGGAGCCCGGAGCGCAGCCGCCGGGCGTTGGCCACGACCGCTTCCCTCCGCCAGGTCTCCTTGCGTGCGAGGCGGGACGCCTCGAGGGCGGCGGCGAGCGACGCCGGCACGCCCGATGCGGTGAACAGCAGCGGACGGCAGGTGACCTTCAAGAACTCGACCACCGCCCGCGGCCCGGCGATGAAGCCCCCGCAGCTGGCGAGCGACTTGGAGAAGGTCCCCATGACGAGGTCGGGGTGGATCCCGGCCTCCCGGGCCGAGCCGGAGCCGTCCTCACCGACGACGCCGAGAGCATGGGCCTCGTCGACCAGCAGGCGGGCGCTCATCTCGGTGCAGGCGGCGGAGATCTCCGCCAGCGGAGCGACGTCGCCTTCCATCGAGTACACCCCGTCCACCGCCACGAGCAGGCCCCCGGCGCCGGGCTGCTCCCGCCAGGCCCGCAACCCCCGGCGCAGGCTGTTGGGACGGTTGTGCCGGAAGGCGCGCAAGGTGCCCTCGCTGAAGCGTCCCCCGTCCACCAGGCTCGCGTGCGCCGCGGAGTCCACGAAGGCGGCGTCGCCCTCGCCGAGCAGCGACACCATGAGACCGAGGTTGGCTGCGTAACCGGTGGTGAAGACCAGCGCGGACTCGAGGCCGACCCAGTCGGCCAGCTCCTCTTCGAGCTCGCGGTGCAAAGGGAGGCTCCCGTTCAGCAGCCGGCTACCGGTGAGCCCGGTCCCGTAGCGGCCGACCGCGTCGACCGCCGCCTGGCGCACCCGCGGGTCGGCGGTGAGGCCGAGATAGTTGTTCGAGCCGAGCATCACGACCGGCCGACCCTCGAAGATCATCCGGGGACCCACCTCGCCACGCAGCTCCCGGAAGAAGGGGAGCATCCCGAACGACTCGGCCAGGTGCCACTGGGCGACCCGAGGATCGTCGACCTTGGCGAAGACGTCGGCCACCGGTCGGTGCAAGGCCTCCTGGTCGGTCACTTCCGGTCCCAACCCCGCAGCGCCTCGAAGCGGCTCTCCCAGGCGGCGTGGCGGTCCCTCGCGTCGGCGATGTAGGGGCTCCGACCGATCGCCTTGACCAGCAGCCGATTGGCCTGGTCGGCGGGGGGCCGGAGCGGACGGAGCACGTCGGCGAAGAGCACCACCCGCACGCCGTCGGTCTCGTTCCACGCCTCGTGGCTGTAGCCGTCGTCGAACAGCAGGCTCCTGCCCTCCTCCCAGTGGGCTACTTCCCCCCCCACCTCGATGCCTGCGGCCGACGTCGGCTCGGGCACGAGCAGGGCCAGGTGGTAGCGCAGCACCCCACGCCACGGTCCACGATGCGGCGGCAGGCGCTTGTGGGGCGAGAAGATCGAGAAGAAGGCCGTGGTCATCCCCGGGATGCCCTCGAGCAGGGATGCGGTCTGCGGGCAACGGCGACAGTTGGCGTCGGCACGGAAGCCGTAGCCGAAGAAGAAGAAGGTCTTCCAGCCATCGTCGCTCGTGATCGATGCCTGGTCCACCGAGATGTCCTGGAAGCTCGGCAGGTCGTCGCGATAGGCGAGGACCTCGTCCAGCTCGGCGCGGATCGTCTTCCACTCCGCCTCGAGAGAGGGGATCCAAGAGAAGGTCTCTAGCGGAAGGAAGGGGGTCGTCGGGACCTCCGAGCTGGCGACCACGGCACGCTCGAGGCCGTGGAGGAGCCTGGCGCCCGCATGGTTTGCCACCGAGATCGCCCGGTCACGGGTCGTCTGCACGGTGGCCAAGGCTAAACGACCGGCCCCCGGTCGCGGCGGATCCGATCGCGACGACGGGCTGTCGACGCGTTCGAGCAGCTGGGAGGGCCTAATCGGCACCGGGGTCGGCCGCCGCGACGCTCACCAGCGCGGCGAGCACCCCGCTGGCGGCGGCCGCCGCCACGGCGACCCGGCCGGCGCGCGGCAGGTGGTCCCAGTCGAGCAGGGTGATGGCGAGGTCGCCGGCATCGGCGAGCGCCCCGGCAAGGACCCAGGGGCGCACGGGGCCACCGGAGCGCAGCGCGCCGAGGGTCCCGAGGCCGAGAGCCAGGTCCCGGCCACCGAGCGCCCGGGCGAGCAGGCGCGCCGAGCCCCGGTGGCGGTCCACGCCGACCCAAGGTGCGAGGGGCACTCCGGGAACGACGATCGCAGCCACTCCGAGGGCGCTCCGGGCAGCCCCGTTGGCCGCCACCAGCCTCCTCGCCGCCGGTCGCCCGAGGCGCACGCCGATCACTGGAGGGTTGCGCCGCCGTCGACCACGAGGGTGTGGCCGCTCACCCATGCCGCCAGGTCCGAGACCAGCCAGAGCGCAGCCCCGGCGACGTCGCCCGGGGTCCCGAGGCGCCGTAGCGGCAGCTCGGCGGCCACCTGCTCCCCGTGGGCCTCGACCAGCACCCGGGCGAAGTCGGTGCGCACCAGCCCGGGAGCGATGGCATTGACCCGGACACCCGGACCGAGCTCGGAGGCCAGCACCCGGGTCTGGTGGATGAGCGCAGCCTTGGTCACGTCGTAGGCCCCGATCCCACCGCCGGGCCGGATCCCTCCGATCGACGCGACGTTGAGCACGTTGCCCCCGTGGTCACGCATGCCGGCTCGCCAAACGGCCTGGGTCCAAACGAGCGGGCCACGGATGTTGACCTGGAAGGTCTTGTCCCAGCGAGGCAGGTCGATGTCGACGAGCGGGCCGTAGTGAGGGCTCGTGGCGGCGTTGTTGACCAGGATGTCGACCCGCCCGAAGCGCTCGACGGTGGCCGCCACGCATCCCTGCGCCCCCTCTGGGTCCCCGGCGTTGGCCGGGTAGGCATCGACGGTGCCGGCGATCCCGGCGGCAGCATCGGCGAGCGGACCGGCCTTGCGAGCCGAGAGCATCACCGCAGCTCCGGCGCCGGCGAGCGCAGTGGCGATCTGCAGGCCGATCCCCTTGGACGCGCCGGTCACTATCGCCACCCGCCCGGCGAGGTCGACCAAGTTCCCCGCTCGCTCGCCACCCACCGCTCCCACCCTATCCCACCGGTATCCTCCGGAGGTGGACGCTGCGGTCGTGCTCAGCGCGTTCACCCTGGTGGGCCTCGGGGAGCTCCCCGACAAGACGATGTTCGCGAGCCTGCTCATGTCGTCACGCGGGAGGCCCTTGGCGGTATGGGTGGGAGCAGCGGTCGCGTTCGCGACCCACGTGGCGATAGCGGTCGCTCTCGGGGCCGCGGTCGTGGCGCTGCTGCCGGGACGGGCGCTCGACATCGGGACCGGCGTGGTGCTGCTAGCCGCCGGCGGATGGGCCTGGCACGATCGCGGCGACGCCGACGAGGAGCGGCCGGCCATCGACGCCGGACCGGCCCACCGGACGGCGCTGCGGGCGGGCATCGTGATCTGGGTCGCCGAGTGGGGAGACCTGACCCAGCTCATCACCGCCGACCTGGCGGCTCGCTCCGGGCACCCCTGGAGCGTCGCCGCCGGTGCCCTGGCCGCGCTGTGGGCGGTGGCCGCCCTGGCGACCATCGGCGGCTCCCGCCTCCTCGCCCGGGTGAGGGCCCGCCGGCTACGCACGCTCACCGCGGTCGTCCTCTCCGTCCTCGGGCTGCTCGCAGTCGCCGGTGGTGCGGGCGCCTGGGCTGCGCTCTAGGACGTCGCCTCCTCGGTGAGCGATGATGGGCCCATGGTCGACCAAGCCCTCGCCGGTCCCCGTGACGCTCCGGCCGCCTCGGTGGCACCGCTCGAGCCACATGTCATCGTGCTGTTCGGGGCTACCGGTGACCTCGCCCGGCGCAAGCTGCTACCGGGTGTTCTCCACCTCTCGGAGGCGGGCCTGCTCCCCGACTACCGCCTCGTCGGGGTGGCCACCGACGAGCTCGACGACGAGGAGTTCAGGAACCTCGCCCGCCGCTCCTGCGAGGAGTTCGCCCGGACCGAGGTGACCGAGAGGTGCTGGGCCGACGTGGGCCAGCGGCTTTCGTACGTGTGCACCTCCGCCGGCCCCGAGGCGCTCCGCGATGTGGTCGCCCGCCACGAGGCCGAGCTCGGCGAGATGCCCCGCCGCCTCCACTACCTGTCGATCCCACCGGGCGCAGCCGGAGCAGTGGTGCGCACCCTCGCCGCCGCCGGACTGGTCGACCGGTCCCGGATCGTCCTGGAGAAGCCCTTCGGCACCGACCTCGAGAGCGCCGTGGCGCTCAACGCCACCGTCCACGAGATCTTCCGCGAGGACCAGGTCTTTCGCATCGACCACTTCCTCGGCAAGGAGGCGGCCCAGAACATCCTTGCGTTCCGCTTCGCCAACGGCCTGTTCGAGCCGATCTGGAACCGGGACCACATCGACCACGTCCAGATCGACGTGCCCGAGACCCTGAGCGTCGCGGACCGGGCGTCGTTCTACGAGCAGACCGGAGCGTTCCGGGACATGGTCGTCACCCACCTGTTCCAGATCCTCGCGTTCATGGCGATGGAGCCCCCGACCGCGCTCGCCCCCCAGGCGATCGGCGAGGAGAAGGACAAGGTCTTCCGCTCGATGCGCCCGCTCGACCCGCGCCGGGTGGTCCGTGGCCAGTACGAGGGCTACCGCCACCACCCGGGCGTCGACCCCCACTCGCAGACCGAGACCTTCGTGGCCCTGGAGGTCGAGATCGACAACTGGCGCTGGGCGGGGGTCCCGTTCTTCCTGCGCACCGGCAAGCAGATGGCCGAGGGGGCGCGGATAATCTCCATCGCCTTTCGCGAGCCGCCCAAGAGCATGTTCCCGGCCGACTCGGGCGTCGGGGTCCAAGGCCCGGACCACCTCACCTTCGACCTCGCCGACTCCTCCAGGCTGTCGCTGTCGTTCTACGGCAAGCGACCCGGGCCGGGCATGAAGCTCGACAAGCTGAGCCTGCAGTTCGCGCTCCACGAGACCGGCCGGGAGGCGGACGTGCTCGAGGCCTACGAGCGGCTGATCCACGACGCGATGGTCGGCGACCACACCTTGTTCAACACCGCCCAGGGCATCGAGCGGCTCTGGGAGATCTCCACCCCCCTGCTCGAAGACCCGCCCCAGGTGCTGCCCTACTGGTCCGGCAGCTGGGGCCCGGCGACCGTCGACGAGCTGATCGCCCCCCGGAGCTGGCGGCTCCCGTTCCGGCGCGCGTGGCGCGCCCCGGAGACCTGAAGCCCTCAGCGCACGAGCGCCACCGCGAGGCCGTCGTAGCCCTTCGCCCCGACGGTCTGGAGCGCCGTCGCGAGCACCCGGGGCTCGGACCCCATCGCCTCGAGCACCCTCCGGGAGCCGACCACCCCCGGGTCGTCGCTGCCGGCGCCGGCGACCGCGCCCCCACGCACGACGTTGTCGACCACGATCAGCCCGCCGGGCCGGACCAGCCTCAGCGCCTCGGCGAAGTAGTCCGGGTTGCCGGGCTTGTCGGCGTCGATGAACGCCAGGTCGAAGGGGCCCTCGCCGGCGTCGACCAGCGCGCCGAGCCCGGCTCGGGCCGGACCGACCCGGACCTCGACGCGGTCGTCGAGGCCGGCCCGGGCAAGGTTGGCCCGGGCCACCTCGGCGTGGTGCGGGTCGATCTCCAGGCTGACCAGGCGGCCACCGGGGGGCAAGGAGCGAGCCAGCCAGATCGTCGAGTAGCCACCGAGGGTGCCGACCTCGAGGATCGCCTCGGCACGCACCGCCGATGCGAGCAGCTGGAGCAGGGCCCCCTGGGTCGGGGCCACGTCGATCGCCGGCAGCCCGGCGGCGCGGGCATCGGCCAGGGTGGCGTCGAGGACCGGGTCGGGCGCCAGCAGCACCGACTCCAAGTAGGCGTCCACCTCCTCCCAGCGAGGGTCGCTCATCGCCGCGCCCCCCGGCCCGCCAGCCGCTCGCGCCGCAGGCGGCGCAGGACCGGTCGAGCCTCGAGGGTGAGGCCCGCAGCGGCGATCAGCCCGACCCCGAGGTCCACCGACGAGCGGCCCTCCCGGGCCCAGTAGACGTCGCGCAGGTCGAGCAGGAGAGCGAACTCGTCGACGATCAGCGCCATCCCGACCCCGTAGGCGACGGCGACGGCGGGGTGCCGGCGGGTCCGGTCGCTGCCGCGCAGGGTGACACCCCCCACCCCGCTCACGAGCGCTATGCCCCACAGGTAGTGGTGCAGGTGGAGACCACCGGGGGTGAGGTCGTGCAGCGGGCCCCGACCGTCCCTGATCGCATGGGTGATCGCCCTCACCGAGGCGAAGGTCGTGGCGAAGGCCAGCCAGCTGAGCACCGCGCTCTGGCGCGCCGGGTGCAGCTCCTCGCGGAACGCCTCGGCGAGCGCCGGCGCGGAAGGTCCCCCCTCGGGCGGTGCCGGGGGACCCGAGCGGGCCTCGGTCCGCTCCTGCGGGGCCGGCTCGGTCTCGTCCATGCGACATGCTCGCGCGCCGACGGGGCGCGGGTAGCCTCGGGAGCGCCGTGGCGGTGCTGGTCGATCTCCAAGGGGTGGGTGCCCGCAGCGCCGAGCGGCAACTGTTCGAGGACCTGTCGATCACCATCTCGGCCGGGGATCGCCTCGGGGTCGTCGGGGTCAACGGGACCGGGAAGTCCACCCTGCTCGCCGTGGTCGCCGGAGCATCCGCCCCGGCGACCGGGGCGGTGCGGCGCGGACGAGGAGCGCGCATCTCCTACCTGTCCCAGGAGCCGTCCTTGCCGGCAGGTAGCGTCGCTGAGGCGGTCGGCACCGGCTGGGAGGCGGAGGCTGCCCTCGACCGCCTCGGGATGGCCGGCTGGTCCGAGCGGGACGTGGAGAACCTCTCGGGCGGGCAGCGGAAGCGGGTTGCGCTCGCCGCGGCGCTCGCCCGCCCCGCCGAGCTCCTCGTGCTCGACGAGCCGACCAACCACCTCGACCTGGCGGCGGTCGCCTGGCTCCAGGCGCAGCTCGTGGCGATGCGCGGGGGCCTCGTCCTCGTGAGCCACGACCGCCACCTCCTCGACGCGGTGACCACCAGGATGCTCGAGCTCGACCGGGGCCACAGCCACCTCCACGACGGGGGCTACGCGTCCTACCTCGACGCCCGTGCCGAGCGCGCCGCACGCTCCGAGCAGGCCGAGGCAGTCCGGAGGAACCTGGCCCGGGCCGAGCTGGCCTGGCTCCGGCGGGGAGCGCCGGCAAGATCGCGCAAGCCACGCGCCCGGCTGCAGGCGGCAGCCCGGACCCTGGAGGGCCGCCCCGAGCCGCCGGCGCACCGAGGCGACCTCCAGCTCGCCTTCGGCGCCCCCCGCCTCGGCGACCGGGTGATCGAGCTCCGCAGGGCCTCCTTCGTCCACCCCGGGGCGTCGGCCCCGACCCTGTCGTCGGTCGACCTCACCATCGGCCGCGAGGAGCGACTGGCGATCGTCGGGCCCAACGGGTCCGGCAAGACCACCCTGCTCGACCTGCTCGCGGGGCGCCGCGAGCCGACAACCGGGACGCTGAGTGCCGGACCGACGGTCAGCGTCGGTTACTACGACCAGCACGGTGGGCAACTCGATGGATCGGCCCGGGTCCGCGAGCTGGTCGCCGGTCCGCGCCGGCTCCCGGGCTCACCCGAGGACCAGGCGCTGATGGAGCGGTTCTGGTTCGGCGGGGAGCTGGCGTTCGCCCCGGTGCGGACCCTCTCGGGGGGGGAGCGCAGGCGCCTGCAGCTGCTGGTCGTGCTGGCAGCCCGCCCCAACGTGCTGTTGCTCGACGAGCCGACCAACGACCTCGACCTCGACACCCTTCGCAGCCTGGAGGACTTCCTCGAGTCGTGGCCCGGGGCGCTGGTGGTGGTGAGCCACGACCGCACCTTCCTCGAGCGGACCGCCGAGCGGGTGCTCGCGCTCGATGCCGGCGGGCGGCTGGAAGCGGTGCCCGGCGGGCTCGACGGTTGGATCGAGCGGGCCGCCGCGCCGCCCGTCTCCCCGGGCACGCCTCCCGACCGGGTGGCCGCGCGCGCCGCGCCGGAACGGGCGGCGGCCCACGGACGCAGGCTGCGGGAGATCGACAAGGAGATGGCCCGGGAGAAGCGCCGGGTCGACCAGCTCGCAGCGCAGATGTCGGCGACGACCGACCATCGCGAGCTCGAGCAGCTCGGCCGGGAGGCGGCCGCGGCCCAGTCCCGTCTGGAGGCCCTCGAGGACCAGTGGCTGCACCTCGCCGAGCAAGCCGGGGCGTGACCGGGAGCGACCGGGCGCGGCCCCCCCGGGGGCCCGCCCGGCGGGCTACGGTGAGCCGATGGGAAAGGACAGCCAGGTCAAGTACGTCCTCGACGAGGACCAGATCCCCACCCACTGGTACAACGTGTTGGCCGACCTACCGTCGCCCCCGCCGCCTCCGTTGCACCCCGGAACCGGGGAGCCGATCGGCCCCGATGCCCTGGCGCCGCTGTTCCCCGAGGCGCTGATCGCCCAGGAGGTGAGCACCGAGCGCTTCGTGCCGATACCCGGCCCGGTCCGGGACGTCTACCGCCAGTGGCGCCCCTCGCCGCTGTACCGGGCCCGCCGCCTGGAGGCGGCGCTCGGGACCCCGGCACGCATCTACTACAAGTACGAGGGGGTCAGCCCGGCCGGGTCCCACAAGCCGAACACCGCCGTGCCCCAGGCCTGGTACAACGCCGAGGAAGGAGTGCGCAAGCTCACCACCGAGACCGGTGCCGGCCAATGGGGGGCGGCCCTCGCCTTCGCTTGCGCCCTGTTCGGCCTGGACTGCGAGGTCTGGCAGGTGAGGGCGTCCTACGACCAGAAGCCTTACCGGCGGCTGCTGATGGAGACCTTCGGGGCGACGGTGCACCCGAGCCAGATCGG
>JAKARG010000056.1 GCA_021819345.1 Actinomycetes bacterium
TTCCGATCTGCACGATCAGGACCACGATCCCCACGAGGATGCCGATACGGAACCGCCGCGACGTACGTGGCGCCCGCTGGGGGTGGTCGGCAGTGCTGCTCATCCGGCCGACGAGACTACCGGCGCAGGATGGCCCTACGAGGTCACCCGTGGACCGCCGCGATCAGTCGTCGGCCACGAGCATGCACCGGCACCCCTCGTGGGCCGGAGGGAGCGCATGGCCGGTAGGGAAGGCTCCACCCCGGGGAACACCACCGGCGAGGG
The DNA here is from genome assembly GCA_021819345.1 of Actinomycetes bacterium. Lineage (GTDB taxonomy): Bacteria > Actinomycetota > Acidimicrobiia > Acidimicrobiales > Palsa-688 > JAKAQB01. The sequence continues at coordinate 265 of JAKARG010000056.1, forward strand.
TGTTGTCGTCGCAGTCGGAGCAGGTTCCGCCGAGATCGGATGCGACCCAGCGCAGGCGGGTCCCGTCGGCGACGGCGCTCCACCAGCCGAGGCCGTGCGCCGCGAAGGCGTGCTCGGCGGCGATCGGCTCGATCCGAGCGGTCTTGAGCTCCCGGTAGGTGGCGCTCAGGGCCTCCACCAGCGCCTCGCGGTCGGCGGGGTCACCGAGCTCGGAGAGCAGGGACCCGAGGCGGCGCCGGAGGGGACCGCAGATCGCGTCGGTGAGCGCTCCGACGAGCTCCCCGGTGTCGGAGCTGCGCCCCGGGGCTGCGGTCGGGGCCTCCAGGGCTGCTGCCGATGCGCCCGAGCGCGCTGCCTTTGCTAGCAGCGGTGCCGCCACGGACGCGTAACGGGATCGCTGAGCATCGGGCGCCGGGAGGAGACCGTCCAGGTCCTCGGTGTCGGCGAGGCTGCGAAGGCGGTCGAGCAGATCGCTCTGCTCGTCCTGCAGCTCCCGCTTGAGCTTCCGGGAGAGGTCCCTGACGATGCTGCGCAACGCCTCCTCCCTCCTCTCGAGTGCTGCGGCGTCGCCGGAGCGGGGTTCGGCCGCCGGATCTCCGCCGTCGTCGGGCTCGAGAGGGTCCGACGCCGGCGGAGCGGTTGCGCTCTCAGCGGAACGAGCGCGAGCAGCAGCGGTCCGACCCTCCGCCTCGGCGGGACGGAGGGTGCGGTGGGCTTCCTCCACGTCGCGCGCCCGCCCGGCCCGGATGCGCTCGAAGAGCCCGGCCACAGGGTCTTCGGCGCCAACCGCTCCGGGCTCACGGCCCCGCACATCGGCGACGGCCCCCGGAGCGGCCAGCTCCTCGGCTGGTCCGTGGTCCTCGGCTGGGCCGTGGTCCTCGGCTGGGCCGCGGTCCCCCGCCGCCGGAACCGGCCCGGTCGACCCGACTTCGGATCGACCGAGGACCCACCCCGGGGAACCTCCGCTGCTCCGACGTCCGGCTCCCGCCCCTACCCCGGCGAGCACCTCGCTGCCGACCGGGCCGGTCGGCTCCTCGGCTCCTCCGGCAAGGCCGGAGCGCAGGGTGATCGTCGGTCGCAGGTCGATTACCAGGGGTTCTTCGACGGCTGAAAGAGCGGGCCGGGAGCTCTCGGGAGATTCCACCTGAACCGTTGGCACCACCCTGAGCGGCGGCAGGAGCGCGACCCCGGTCCCCGACCGATCGGGCTCGGGGGAGGACGGGCCCCCGGGCACGGGGGCAGGCTCCGGTCCCCCCGGTGCGACTCCCCCCGGAGCGGCTCTGTCACCGTCAGCCCCCCCCGGTACGGCAATGGGATCAGGACCTGTGACCCCGGGCGAACCGAGCGGACCCGCCTCGCGACCACCCGATCCCTCCGGGGTGGCGAAGCGGCTCTCGCCGACCGACCCCGCCGGTACGGCCTCCTCCGGCTCGGACCCGGCGACCCCACCCTCACCCGACCGGTCTTGGTCGGTCTCGCCCTGGTGCTGGGCTCCGACAGCGACAGGATCGGACCGGTCGCCTTCGGGGCCGAGGTCGGCGCCGGAGCCGGGGTCGATACGACGACCGACCTCTTCTGCTGCAGCCCGAGCCTCTGCGTCGGCCCGCTGGAACTCGTCGGTGACCTCCTCGAGGGTACGCCTGACGATCCCGTAGGAGACGAGGAGTCGCTCCCGCCCGGCCCTCAGCTGCTCGATCTGGACCGTAGCCACCCGCCGGCGGCGGGCCAGATCGGCGAGGATCCGGTCCCGAGCCGCCTGGGCCTGCTCGACTGCGACCCGCCGCTCCCGGTCCGCCTCGCCCCGCAGGCCGGCCGCCTCGGCCGAAGCCCTGGCGAGGATGGCTTCCACCTCCACGGTGGCCTTCGCCCTGATCCCGGCGGCCTGACGCTCTGCCTCGGCCGTCGCCTCGGCCATCTTGCGGTTGGCCTCGTCGGTACGTGCGGCGTACAACCGCGTCGCCTCCTCCCGGGTCGCCTCGGCCTCGGCGCGGGCAGCTTGGACCAGAGCGTCGGCGTCGACCTTGGCGGCCTCAAGGGTGCGAGCTGCCTCGGCCCTGGCCGACTCCAGGTCCGCAGCGGCCTCCGCTCTCGCGCCGGAGAGCGCCTCGTCGGCCTCGGCGCGGGCGTGCCGGACGACCTCCCCGGCCTCCTCGCGTGCGTCGGCAACCATCTGGTCCGACTCCTTCTTCGCCCGGGCACGGAGGTCCTCGGCCACGCCGCGAGCGGTGCGGATGACGCTGGCCATCTCCTCGCCGACCGCTGCGGCGATCGCCGTATCGTCGAGCTCGGCGGCAACCGGCGGCACCGGGGAGGACTCGGCGCTCGCCCGCATCTGCTCGAGCTCTGACTCGAGGCCGGCGTTGCGCTGCGCCAGCTCGGCGGTCCGGCTCCGCAGCTCTACCAGCTCGGCCTCGAGGCCCGAGAGGTAGGCGACGACCTCGCTTTGGTCGAAGCCCTTGCGGGCAACGGCGAACCTGGGACGATCAGGTGTGGCCATGGCGAGAATGTAGGTCCAAGAGCGAGCCAGGACGTGGACCTCGCGGTCCGAGTAGCTCTGGCGTACCTGCAGTAGGGGGATCAGGCGGAGGGAATGCCCCCCCCGAGGGCCCGGAGGTCGCCCAAGGCCTGGTCGAGCGAGCTCACGCCTTCCACCCGCAAGCGCCGGCCGGCCTCCGAACGGGCGGTGCCGACCTCGCTCGCAGGCACGAGGAACACCGTCGCCCCGGCCCGCTCGACCGCCACCGTCTTCTGCCTGACCCCGCCGACCGGCCCCACCCCCCCATGGGGACCGATGGTCCCGGTCACCGCTACCACATGACCCCCGGTCAGTCGGCCACCAGAGAGGGAATCGAGGATCCCGAGGGTCAAGGCGAGGCCGTCGGAGGGCCCGCCGATGTCACCGACGTCGATCGCCACGTGGAACGGCAGATGGTAGGTCGGCAGCGCCTCGGTCGCGATCCCGAGGAAGCCGGCGCTCGGGTCGCCAGGTCGCTTCCCGAGGGTGACCCGGAGGTTCCGCTTCGCACGCCGACCGCCAGAGCCCGCCTGCTCCACGGTCAGGGTGACCGTCGAGCCCGGAGGATGAGCTTCGATGGCTCGGACCAGGGCCGGCGTGGTGAGGGTCGCCTGCCCGTCGACTGCGACGATCACGCTCCCGCAGCGCACGCCGCCGCGCGCAGCGGGCGACCCGGCCTGCACGAGGAAGACCCGGCTGCCGTGGTAGATCGAGCGGACCGTGTAGCCGAGGCGGCGGAGGGCGGCAACCGGGGCGTCAAGGGTTGCCTGGTCCATCTCCTGCACGCCCTGGCAGGTGAACTGCCCCGCAGGAGCTCCTCCGAGGACCGCTGTCGAGCTGTAGAGCTCGGCGGCCCGGTAGAAGGTGTCGAGCAACCCGAGACGGGACAGCGCATACTGCCAGGGCGTGGTCTGGCCCACCAGGACGTCGACCATCAGCAGCTTCCCATCCACGGCATGGACCCGGGCGGCGGGGAGGAAGACCCGGGCGCAGAGCCCGCCGTCGGGGAAGTGTGGGTTCGCGCCCGAGGCCCTGCAGGTCGAGCTCGCCGTGACCGGCAGGGCATCGCCGGGCACGAAGGTGTAGTAGCCGCCGGACTGGGCCCAGGACCACCCGAGACCTGCCGCCAGCAGGGCGAGCACCACGACCAGCGCGACCGAGCCCACCCGTCGGCCGCGCCGGCGCTTCGAGGGAGGCCCGGCGCTCGTGCTCACCGGGACACCAGCTGGGGGCGTCGGTCGGTCCCTGCCGACGAGCCCGTTGCTAGTCTCGAAACGATCCCGTCCATGCGCCAGACCTCGTCAGCGGCCACCCGGGACGCTGCCCGGCACCGGGGCTCGGCGCCACCGGCGCCGACAGCCTGCCATCGTCGGGCGACCGAGGGGGAGCGGTGAGCCCGCCACCGAGAGGGCAGCTCCCCGGCGAGCCCGGGCCTCCGGATGCTCCCGCCGGCTCCAGGGCGGGCCTCGGTGCCGATGACGCCGGAAGCGGGTCGCGCCGCCGGGAGATCGCCATCGCCGGTCATCGCTGCGACGAGGTCACCGCCAGGGCAGGCCTCGACGACCCCGAGCCAGCGGTGCGTGCCACCGCTCTCGGGGCCCTGCGGAGGATGGGTCGCCTGGACCCCGGAGCCCTCGGCGCCGCTCTGCACGACCCTTCGCCGGTGGTGCGCCGCCGCGCGGCCGAGCTGTCCGAGGACGCGGTCGAGCTCATCGAGCTGACGGGGGACCCCGACTCCTCGGTGGTCGAGGCGGCCTGCTTCGGGCTCGGGGAGCTCGGGGTTGGCGCGCCCGGCGCCGTCGCCCCCTTGGCGGAGGTCTGCCGGAGCCACGTCGACCCCCTGTGCCGGGAGGCAGCCGTCGCCGCCCTCGGGGCGATCGGGGAGCAAGCCGGCCTGGCGACGATCCTCGCCGCCCTCACCGACAGGCCAGCCGTCCGCCGGCGGGCGGTGATCGCGCTCGCACCGTTCTCCGGTCCCGAGGTGGAGGCCGCGCTACGCAGGGCTCTGGACGACCGGGACCGCCAGGTCCGTCAAGCGGCCGAGGACCTGCTCTCCAGCTGAGCCGAGGCCCACCTGAGCCGAGACCCAGCTCCTGCTGGCTACATGAACAGGTCCTTGACCGCGTCGAACTCCTCCAGGCACTTTCCCGCCCCGAGGACCACGCACTCGAGTGGGGCGTCGACCAGGTGCACCGGCAGCGCCGTCTCCTCGGCCAGACGTCGGTCGAGGCCCCGCAGCATCCCACCGCCTCCCACCAGATGGATCCCCTGGGTGATGAGGTCCTGCGCCAGCTCCGGCGGGGCGGCGCCGAGGCACTTCACGACCGAGTCGACTATCGCCCCCACCTGCTCCTCGATCGCTCCGCGAACCTCCTCGGGAGAAAGGATCACCGTCTTCGGCAGCCCACTCATCAGGTCCCTGCCGCGCACCTCGGCCTTGATCTCCTCCTCTAGCGGCCAGGCACTGCCGATCGCGACCTTGATCTCCTCGGCGGTCCGCTCACCGATAGCGATGCCGTACTCCCGGCGCACGTAGGTCTGGATCGACGCGTCGATGTCGAACGAACCGACTCTGATCGCCTCGAGCGCCACGATCCCCCCGAGGGAGATCACCGCCGTCTCCGAAGTGCCACCGCCGACGTCGACGACCATGTTGCCGAGGGGCTCGTGGATCGGCAGCCCGGCTCCGATCGCCGCTGCCATCGGCTGGTCGATCAGGTAGGCGCCGTTGGCCCCGGCACCTCGCGCCGCCTCCTCGACCGCCCGGCGCTCGACCTCGGTGATCGCCGACGGCACGCAGATCAGCACCCGGGGGCGATTGAACCTCGACACCCCGGCCCGCTCGAGCAGCAGACGGATCATCCGCTGGGTGATGTCGAAGTCGGTGATGGCGCCCTTGCGCAGCGGTCGCACTGCGACGATGTAGCCGGGGGTGCGGCCGATCATCTGCCAGGCGTCGTGGCCCATGGCGAGGACATCTTGGCTCCGGGAGTTGAGCGCGATGACCGTCGGCTCGTTGAGGACTATCCCTCGACCGCGCGAGTAGACGAGGGTGTTCGCGGTCCCGAGGTCGATGGCGAGGTCCCTAGCCAGCGTCGGCCCCGGAAGGTGACGACCCGCCGGCCGGCCGCCGGGTCGTGGTGATCGGAGGGATGGGGGTGCCGGGGGTGGCCGCGACGACCCGCGGGGTCGGGTTGGCGGTGCGGGCCGGCGGGCGGGCCTGGGCGAGCGCCGGAGGGCTCGGGCGCCGTCCGCGGCGGCGGGGCTCGGCTCCGGGCGAGAGGGCTTTGAGCCCTCGGCTGAAGGACTCGACGTTGGCCTCCAAGGACTTGGGGCGGCGATGGCGCAAGGCCAGGACCACGATCAGGACCACTGCAACCACTACCGGGACCACCAGGTAGTACAAGGGCCCGAGGTGCAGTTGGAGGACGCCGATCATCGCGGGACCTCGGTGAGCGACCGGGCGCCCGTACCCCAGTCCCTGCCGCCGCCCCAGGTCTCCCGTTTCCAGATCGGCACCGACTCCTTCAGGGTGTCGATGCACCAGCGCGCCGCCTCGAAAGCCGAGTCGCGGTGCGCCGAGGACACCGCGACGAGCACGGCGGGCTCTCCGACGCCGAGGAGCCCCACCCGGTGCAGGCAGGCGATCCGACCGAGCCCGAAGCGCCGACGGGTCTCGGAGACCAGCTCCGCCATGCGGGCCCGGGCGGCCTCTGGGTAGGCCTCGTACTCGAGGCTGGTGACGCCCTGGCGGCCCTCGGCGTGGTCGCGCACCACACCGGTGAACACCACCACCGCTCCGCAAGAAGGCCGTGCCACCCAGCTCGTCGCCTCCTGGACCGGGAGGGGACCAGCGAGCAGGTCGACCCAGTCGTCACGGTCCTGCGGGCTCGCCATGGCCCAATGCTAAGGCCCCCGGAGCACCCCCCGGTGAAGCTTCGGGCGACGAGCCATCCGGAGATCGGGTCGGTAACCTCCGCTGTCGTGGAAGCCGAGGAGGGTCGGGACGACGAGGGCCCGAGGTGGGCCTGGCTCCCCCCCGAGGACCGCTTGTGGCGCCACCCCTCGGAGGTCGGGGCCACGAGCTCCGCAGCGGCCTCCACCTGGAGGAGATCGTCGCCGGGGCACGCCTGGACCACGGCGCTCGTGGCCGGGGTGCTCGGTGCGCTGCTCGCCTCGGGGGTCGGGATGGCCGCCGGCGTCTTCGCTCGCCATGACGTCGCGGTGAGGGTGCCGGTGCCGACCCCGGGCACCTCGGTTGCCGCGACCACGGCCGCCGCCGACCCGAACGGGAGCTGGCCAGCGGTAGCCAACGCCGTGGCGCCGTCGCTGGTCGGGATCGAGGCCGGCGGCCAGATGGGCTCCGGGGTCGTCTACACCGCCTTCCAGGACAACACCTACGTGATCACCTCGGCCGACGTCGTCGGCGACGGGCACCAGGTCGGTGTGGTCTGGGAGAACGGGGCGCGCGAGAAGGGCCACGTGGTGGGAGCCGACCCGGCCACGGGGATCGCAGTGGTGGAAGTCGCCGGTGCCGGTCACCCGACCCCGGTCTTCGGGTCGGCGGCGGACCTGCAGATCGCTTCGGGGGTGCTCGCCCTCGGTGCGCGCAGCGCAGGACCGGCAAGTGTCGCTCCCGGCAACCTGAGCGGCATCGACACCTCGCTGCAGAGCCCCGGCGGCTACACCCTGCAGGGGATGATGGCGATCTCCGGGCTCACGGTGTCGCCTCCCGCCGACGGCGGGGCGCTGGTCGACAGCGCCGGAGAGGTGGTCGGGATCGACACCGACCTCACCTCGGTGGACACCTCGATGCAGGGCCTGGCCTTCGCGGTGCCGATCGACACTGCGGAGCGGATCGCCGCCGAGATGGTCGCCGGCGAGACGCCGACGGATCCGTGGATCGGGGTGAGCGGAGCGACCGACCTGTCGACGACCACCTCTGCCCAGCTGCACGTGACCGGCGGTGCGGCGGTCGACGCCGTCAGCCCGGGGAGCCCCGCGGCCCGCGCCGGGCTCCGGGTCGGCGATATCGTCACCGGCTTCGAGGGCCAGCAGGTGGTCTCTGCCGGTGCGCTGATCGCCATCCTCGCCTCCTCGAGACCCGGCGAGCGCACGACCCTCTCCTACCTCGACCCGAACGGACGGCGCCAGCGGGCGCAGCTCACCGTCGGTGCCCTCGGGGGCGGCGACTGAGGCACCTCGGGCTCCACCGGCCGCTGTCTCGGGGACCGCGGAGCCCTGCTCGGGAGCAGCGCCGCTCTCCTCTGGGAGGGCGGAGCCACCCCCCACTTCACCGCGTCTCGCCGAGAGCCCCGGACGGCTACCTGCCCCCCCGGCGGCGCCCGCGGGTGAGCGAGATCGCGGCCCCTCCGAGGGCCGCCGCCGTAGCGGTCGCCCCCACGAGGGTGTAGCGCTGGCGCCTGGGCGGAGGCAGGTCGTCCCAGCGGGACCTGAGGTCGGCAGCCACGAGCGCCTCCTCGCTCGAGTAGTGGGCGGTCCATCCCGCCGCCCAGAGGCGGTCCCCTGCGACCGCCCAGGGATGGAGGGCGTAGGGCTGGGCCTCTGCCGGCACACCCCGACCGCCGAGCGACCAGCCGATCGCCCACAGCGGGCCGACGAGCCTCGGCGGCACCGACACCCGGGCGATGCCGCCGGCAAGGGACCGGGCCGTCGCCTCGGGGACCCCGGCGTCGGGGGTGACGTTGTAGGCACCTCGCAACCTCGTGGACCAGGCTGCGACCACGGCCTCGGCGAGGTCGTCGACGTGGAGGTACTGGACCCTCCGGGCCGCGCCCTCGTCGCCCGAACGAGGCCCCGAATTTCCCCCCAGAGCAGCGTGGATCCCGGGGGCTGCCGACCCGAGCGTGACCACGGGCCGCAGGATCGTCACCGCCACCTCCGGCAGCTGCCCGGCAACCTCGGCCACCATGCGCTCGGCCTCGGCTTTCCCCACTGCGAAGGCCGCGCCAGGGTTGGGGCGAAGCGGCGCCGACTCCGCGAGCGGCACCGGGTTGTCGGGCCAGGCGCCGTAGACGGTGGCGCTCGACAGGTGCACGAGCGACGCCGGCCGCGCCGACGACGCCGCATCCAGGACCCGCCGGAGGCAGCGATGGTTGTCCTCCGCCACCCGCTGCCGCTCGGCCGGCGAGGGGCGCCGGTGCGAGGGCACCCGCCAGGCGAGGTGGACGATCCCGTCCGCGCCCTCGGATGCCGCTGCGAGCTGCTCCCCGACATCGCCTACACCCGCCAGGTCGCAGCGGCGGTACTCGGCCCCAGGCGGCAGCGCCGGCTCGGGTACCGAGTCGAAGCCGACCAGTCGGTCCACTTCCGGGCGAGCGACGAGCAGCCGGGCCACCCGGCGACCGAGCGACCCTGCGATCCCGGTCACCACAACTGTGCTCATCGCACTACGATGCCCGAGTGGGGACCTTTGCAGCCACCCGGGACCGATGAGCTTCTCCGGACCGTCAGGTGCCGGGGGTCCGTTCGGGGACCTGATGAGAGATCTGGCGCGACTGTTCAGCTCCCCGGGCCCGGTCAACTGGGATGTCGCCGGCCAGTTCGCGCAATGGGCCGCCTCCGGGGGCGATCCCGAGCCCAACGTCGACCCGCTTGCGAGGGTCCGGATGGAAGAGCTCCTGCACGTTGCCGAGCTCCACGTCGGAGAGGCGTCCGGCTTCCCGGGAAGCTCGCTGCTCTCGCTCGTCTGCGTCACCCCCACCGAGTGGGCGGCGCGCACCCTGGAGGCCTGGAGACCGCTGCTGGAGCGGCTCGCGTCGGCTGCGGCGCGCTCGATGACCGCGCCCGGCCAGGGGGTGGCCGGGATCCCCCCAGGCGACCTCGGGGGCCTGCTCGGCGCCTTCGGTGGCCTGCTCGGCCCCGGCGACGCCGAGGCTCCAGAGCCCGGTGCAGACCCGATGTCGGCGATGCTCGGCAACCTCCCGCGCCTCCTCGGGCCGGTCTTGTTCGGGATGCAGTCCGGGTCCATGGTCGGCGAGCTCGGCCGGCGGGCCCTCGGGCAGTACGACCTCCCGATGCCGAGGCCACCGGGCAGCGAGCTGCTCGTCGTCCCACCGGCGATCGACGGTTTCGCGGCCGAGTGGAGCCTGCCCGCCGACGACGTCCGCCTCTGGGTGTGCCTGCGAGAGGTCGCCCACCACACGGTCCTCGGCCGATCCCACGTCCGGGAGCGCGTCGAGAAGCTCGTGGGCGACTACGTCGACGCCTTCAGCCCGGAGGCCGGGTTCCTGGAGGAGCGCCTCTCGGGGCTCGACCCGAGCGACTTCGGGTCGCTCCAGGCGGCTCTCGGTGACCCGGCTTCGCTGCTCGCCGAGATGCGCAACGACACCCAGCGGCGCCTGCAGGTCCCGCTCAACTCCTTGCTGTCGGTGGTCACCGGATGGGTCGACCACGTCATGGAGCGGGCCGGCCGGCGCCTGATCGACTCCTACGGCCCGCTCACCGAGGCCCTCCACCGGAGGCGCCTGGAGGACCACAGCGGAGCCCGGGCAGTGGCCCAGATGTTCGGGGTGGAGCTCGACATGGCGAGCGTCGAGCGCGGGCAGCGCTTCGTCTCCGGGGTGGTCGAGCGCGCCGGCGAGGACGCCCTCGGACGGCTCTGGCGCTCCCCTGCCGACCTGCCGACGCCGCCGGAGGTCGACGCTCCCGGCCTCTGGCTCGCCCGCATCGAGCTGCAGCTGCCCGGCGGGGACCGACCCGGCGGGGACTGACCCGGCGGGGACTGACCCGGCGCCCGCCCGGCTGGGCTTCGCGGACGGGTGGGCTCGGTCCCGGCTGGCCCAGAGCTGGACACTGGTTCCATCGGCCCGAGCGCGCCTCAACGAAGCGGGGACGCGCACAAGCGGAAACGGACTCGAGGTGGGGCCGGCTCCTGCCGAAGTCCACTCACATGGCTAGCTTCTCGGAACATCTCTCCGACGACGAGGGCTCGGTGGGCCCGTTCGACCGGTCGTCGCTGCAGGCCTCGCTGGCGGAGGCGCTCGCTGCGGCCACCGGATCGGAGGGCGTGGAGACGGTCGACGGCTCCGCCGCCGGCCGTCCGGCCTCAGAGCTCGACCAGGGGGGGCTGTCGGCCACCGAGCTGTCGGCCACCGAGCTGTCGGGCACGGGGCTGTCGGCCACCGAGCTGTCGGGCACCGGGCTGTCGGGCACAGGGAAGCTGCCCCTGGCGCTCCAGGAGACCGAGCACCCCGTCGGTCCCGGAGGGGATCTCGGCGGGCTCGACGACCTCGACGGGTTGAGCCTTCGCGGGTGGGGCCGGCCGACCGCCCATCGCGACGCGCCCCACCGAGGGGGCAGCCCCAAGCCGGAAGGAGGCGGGCCGTCCTTGGACGACCAGCCGGCCGACGACGGACGGGGAGCCAGCGAGCCTCGCGCGCAAGAGCGGGCGCAGCAGGTCGGGCTGCCTGCGCCGGTCAGGGCGTTCGCCCCGACCAAGCCGCCCTCCCCCACCGAGGCGACTGGCCCCGCCCGAGCCCCCGGGGCCGGTTCGGGGAGCTGGTTCCAGGTCGACGGGTGGTCGGGCGGCGAGCCCGGCGGTAGCAACTGGTCCGGCGAGGACTGGGCCAGCGGGGACTGGG
>JAKARG010000057.1 GCA_021819345.1 Actinomycetes bacterium
ACCGCGCGCACCGGCGGTGGAGGCCTTCGGCAACGCCCGGAGCCGCCAGGGACCGAAGCTGCCCGCCGGAGCCGTCGGTGTGGCCGTGGCCGACGCCGGCGCCGGGTACTGGGTGGTCGACTCGGCCGGCAAGGTGGTGGCCCACGGCTCGGCCCGCAACTACGGCTCGATCGCCGTCGCCGATCCGGGTTCCCGGGTGGTCGGGATCGCGGCGACGCCGGACGGTCGGGGCTACTGGCTGGCCTCCGCCGACGGTCGCGTCCATCCCTTCGGCGACGCGCGGGCCCTCGGCTCCCTGGTGGGGCACGCGCCAGGCGCCACGGTGGTCGGGATCGCGGCGAGCAGACGCGGCGAGGGCTACTGGCTGGCCACCTCCGAGGGAGGGGTCGCCGCGTTCGGTGACGCCGCCTTCGAGGGCTCCCCGAGCTCCGAGGGCCTACGCCACCACGCCCCGATCGTCGGGATCGCCGCGGCCGCCGGCCAGGGCTACTGGCTGGCCGCAGCGAACGGATCGGTCTACGAGTACGGAAGTGCCCCCTTCGAGGGCTCCCTGGCCTCCCACCGGCGGCGAGCGGAGATCACCGGGATCACCGCCACCCCGACGGGACGGGGCTACTGGCTCGGCGCCCGGGACGGCAGCGTCTACCCCTTCGGCGACGCGAGCTTCGAGGGCTCGGGGGCCCCAGAGCCCTCGAAGTCGGTGGTCACGGCGCTGGCGGCGACCAGCGACCACGGCTACCTGGAGCTGACCGCCTCGACCTCGGCGCTCGCCACCCAGCGCGGCACCCGCCACTCAGCGCCGAGGGCCGCCGGCGCTTCGGGCACCTCGCTCGGCGACTTCCTCGTCACCTGCTACGACCTCCAGGGGATCACGGCGTCGGGCGCACCGGCGAGCGGCGTCACCGTCGCAGTGGACCCCTCGGTCATCCCGATGGGCGCCGAGCTCGAGATCGGAGGCGTCGGGATGCGCATCGCCCAGGACACCGGAGGGGCGATCGTCGGCCGCCACCTCGACATCTGGGAGCCCTCCTACCAGACCTGCATGGACTGGGGGGTCCGCTACGAGCCGGTCAGCCTGCTGCGCAGCTGAGCACTGCGGTCGAGCGAGGGTCGACCACCCCGGTACGCTTCGTCGGTGGACCACCCCGACGCCCTCCTGGTGCTGTCCTTCGGGGGCCCCGAAGGCCCCGAGCAGGTCCTCCCGTTCCTCGACAATGTGCTGCGCGGCCGCGACGTCCCCGAGGAGCGCAAGCTCGCCGTGGCCGAGCACTACCTCCACTTCGGTGGGGTGAGCCCGATCAACGCCCAGAACCGCGCCCTGGTCGAGGCACTCCGTGCCCACTTCGACGCCACCGGGGTCGACCTGCCCGTCTACTGGGGCAACCGCAACTGGCACCCGATGCTCGCCGACACTCTCGTTGCGATGCGCGACGACGGGGTTTCCTCGGCGCTGGTGCTGGTCACCTCGGCCTTCGGGTCCTGGAGCGGCTGCCGCCAGTACCGGGAGGACCTCGCTGCAGCCGCTGCGGCGGTCCCCGGCGCCCCGGCGCTCGACAAGCTCCGCCTCTACGGCGACCACCCCGGCTTCGTCGAGGCGGTCGCCGACGGCCTCCGGGCCACGCTCGCCGCCGCCGGCCCCTCCCCGAAGGTCTGGTTCTCCGCCCACAGCATCCCGCAGTCCATGGCCGCGACCGCCCCTTACGAACGCCAGCTGCGGACCTCCGCCGAGCTCGTCGCCAGGGCCTGTGGGATCGCGGAGTGGGAGCTGGTCTACCAGAGCCGGTCCGGTCCTCCGGCCCAACCCTGGCTCGAGCCGGACGTGACCGCCCGGATCGAGGCGCTCGACCCCGGCGATCGCGTGGTCGTCTGCCCGATCGGGTTCGTCTCGGACCACATGGAGGTCGTCTACGACCTCGACACCGAAGCAGCAAGCGCAGCGACCCGACGCGGGGTACGGCTCCTGCGGGCCCCGACGGCCGGGACCCATCCGGCGTTCGTCGCGATGATCGCCGAGCTGGTCGCCGAGCGGATGGACCCGAGCGTGCCCCGACGATCCCTCGGGACCGACGGGGCCTGGCCCGACGACTGCCCTGCGGGCTGCTGCGCCCTCGGGGCGCGCCCCGGGCCACCACCCGGGCACGCTGCGCGCCCCGCCCGCTGACCGGCCGCCGCCGCCACGGGCACTAGAGCAGCGCCGGCCGGGGCGATCGGTGCCGGGGCTCAGCGGGTGTCGATCCGGCGGTAGGCCTCGGCGAGGGTGCCCTCCGGCATCCCCGCGGCCGCGGCCGTCCGCCCCATCCACTCGCGGATCATCGGCTCCAATCGCCCGTCCCGGTCGGTCTCCTGGCTCACGTGCGCCCGCAGGGCCGCCAGCTTGGCCCCGAGGTGCTCGCCGACATCGAGAACCACGTCGGGGTCCGGGCCGCCACCCACCCACACCTCCTCCACGCTGTGGGCGCCAAGGCCCTCGCCGGCCAGCTCCGGGAAGGCGAACGGGTTGCGGGCGTCGGGGTAGACCGCGCAGAGCGTCGCCTCGCCGGCGGCCAGGTGGTCGGGGTGGCTGCCGTAGATGCTCGTGAAGTTGCGGTTCGGGTTCTGGCAGAGGACCCGCGAGGGTCGCACCGTGCGGATCACCCGTGACAGGTCCCGGCGCAGCTCCAGGGTCACCTCCAGCCTCCCGTCGGGGTAGCCGAGCCAGTGGATGTCGGAGACCCCGAGGATCCTCGCGGCCTCCGCCTGCTCGGCACGGCGGATCGCCCCCATCTGCTCGCGTGGGACCGAGGGGTCGAAGCCGCCGGCGTCCCCGTCGGTCACCAGGCAGTAGGACACCGCCCATCCGCTGCCGACGAGGAAGGCAACGGTGGCTCCGGACCCGAAGTCGATGTCGTCTGGGTGGGCGGCGACCACAAGGGCGCGCGGGGGCTGCTCGGTCACCGGCGCAAGCTAGCGCCGAAGCGCCGGCACCCCGGGTTTTACCATTTAGGGCTTCTGGCGCCGGCGGACCTAGCGCGTGACTGAGCCTCGGGCCTGCTTGGCAGCGTGGGTCTGGTGGTCGGGTCAGCCGGCTGCAGGGACCGAGCGGCGCAGCCGCCAGGCGCTCGCCAGGACTGGCTCCACCTGGAAGCTGCCGTCGCCGTCCTCGTCGAGGGCGCCGAGCAACGCGAGGATGGCGACCGCCTCCGCCGGGTCGTTCTCGCCGGGGATGCCGTCCATCTCCAGGAGACCCGCCAGGTAGTCCAGGGGTTCCGACCAGTCCATCTCGACCAGCCGGTCGAAGGTGGCGACCAGTCCCGGGTCCGCTTCCAGGTCCCGATCACCGGGGTCGAGGCCCACCTGGGCGATCAGCTGGCTCGCACCCTCCGGGGTGGCCAGCTCTGCCGCCAGCGCATCGAGCGCCCGGTCGAACCCGCCCGCAGCGGCACGGTTCGACAGGACCTGCTCGACCAGCAGCGGCCAGCCGCCGGTCACCTCCAGCAGCCGCCGCTGCCGGGTCAGGGCCGGCAGGTCCAGGTCGACGATCCGGTCCCAGGCCTGCAACGCCGGCAGGTCCACCCTGCGCAGGGCGACGGTCACGTCCACCAGGTCGCCGGCCGTGCCGTCCGGGCGGGTCACCATGCGCGACAGCAGCCAGCGGGGCCCCGGCCCGGCGACCAGCACTGCGGAGCGGGTCCCCCGCTCGCTGCGCGTGGCCCCCCGGCGCCGTGCCGAGTCGACAGACTGGTCCCAGGAACTCTCACCGCCCCGGGAGGTCATGTTGGACACGACCACCAGGTGCCCTGAGGCGGGGGCACGCATCTTCTCTCGCCAGTCACGCAGCAGGTTCACCTCCACGGTGTCCATTCCGACGTAGCGGTCCCGGGCGGCGGCGATCGCTGCGGCGACATCGTCGACGCAGGTGGCCCGGGAGCCGACCACGACCCGCAGCTGAGTGGCGCCGACACCGATCACGTCCGCCAGCTGGGAGGCTGTCAGCGGGCTGTAGCGGTGGGCGCCGAGCTCCGGCACAGCCATGCGGCTGCCGGCTGCGCCGACCGCACGGTCCTTCTCGTAGCGGTCCGGGGCGGACTCCAGCTCCTCGGTGATGTCGTCGAGGTTCCCGAAGACCCGGACCATGCCCGGCGACAGCATCCGGTAGCCGGTCTCGGCGTCCCCGGCGAACACGCCGAGGCCGACCAGCTCCTGGCACAAGGCCCGCACGTCGTCGGTGCTGTCGGCGGAGAACCCCTCCGGCCAGAACTCGACGGCGAGGCGGCGCAGCGCGGCGGGCGGCACAGCGATGTGCAGGCCGTCGGTGCTGGCCCGCCACGCCAGCAGGTAGGCGAGCAGCTTGTAGCGGTGGTCGAGCTCCAAGGTGAGGAACAGCCGGTCCCGCACGCCCCGCTCGACCTCCGGGGAGCGCAGCAGCCCGTCGATGACGGCATCAGGCACCGCCCAGGGGGCCAGCCCGGTCACCTCGCTGCGCCGCAACCGGCCGATCAGGTCGGCGCAGGCCAGCTGGATGACGCTCGGGTTGCAGGCACAGTAGGTGACGATCCGGTCCACCTGGTCGTCGGTGATCGCCCATCCGATGGCGTGCAACGGGCGGCGGACCAACTCTGACGCCGCCGCCGCCTCGAGCGGGCCGACGAGCAGCGGCTCAGGGAAGTGCGACAGCGGCTGGTTCGGCAGGTTCCGGTACCGGGCGACGTGCTGCAGACCGGAGAACACCACCTTGAACCGCCCGCCGCCGTCAGCCATCGTGTCGCGCAGGCGGGCGACGTTGCTGAACCCGTGGTCGGCGTCGGCGCGCAGGAAGAAGTCGCACTCGTCGAGCATGAGCAGCAGTCGTTTGCGTTCGTTCGCGGCGAGCCACGCCCGGATCCCGGCGCACACCCCGTCCGCGTCGGCTGCCACGTCGCCGGGAAGCACCCCGTCCTCGATCAGCTTCTGCGCGACCCTCGGCCACAGCTCGCCTGGGTCGTTGCGGGGGTCGGCGGCCACGTCCTGGATGACGATCAGCTCGACGGTCACGTCCGGGTTGTCGTGCACCAGCTCGGCCTGCGCGGAGCGCAGCAGGGCGCTCTTGCCGAACCGGCGGCCGCCAGAGATGAACGACGGCCCGTTGAAGCGCTTCAGGCCGTCACGCTCCCGGCGCCTCCCGTAGAACATCTCCGCCGGCATGCCGACGAGCAGGTTCGGGTCATAGGGGTTCGGGGCGGCGTACGGCAGCACCGCCCGCATGGTCACGTCGTAGGACTGGCGGGCCGCCGCTGCGCAGCGCAAGATGACCGCGGCGTCGATGACGACGACACCCTGGCCGGCGTTGTCCCGGGCGACCCGGGCGAGACCGACTCGGGCCTCGGCGGTGAGCGTCCCGAAGTACAGGACGTACACCGGCTGGTCGTCGGTGCCCTGGCTGCGGGCCAGGCTCCACAGCTGGGCGACCGGCAGGTCCGTCGCCCAGCACAGCATGACCCGACGCCGGTCGCTGGAGCGGGTCCCGTAGTCGGGGACGTACGCGTAACCGGACGTGGCGCCGTCGACCTCGACGAACCAGTAACGCGACGTCGACGCGGCGCGCAGCTCCCGGGAGCGGTTCACTGAGCGGGGGATGATGCCGAGCAGGCGCAGCACCTGCCCGAGCGGCCGGTCGAGGTCCGTAGGGCGTTCCGGCCCGGCAAGCAGCCGCCACGAGTCGAGCGCCTCGACGATCAGCCTGCGGTCGGCGGCGTCCACGCCGGTGAAGTCGAGGGCGCCGACCCCGCTGGCGGAGCGGACCGCTTCGACGACGGTGTCGCTGACCCCGTCGGGGTGCTCGGCGAGGATCGTGGCGAGCACCCCGTCCGGTTCGTGGTATGCGGACGCCTCCTGCGGGGTGGTGTCCTTGCCCCGGGCCCGGTGCAGGTACTCCTCGGCGGCGCCGACCTCGTCGCTGGCGAGCAGATCCCTGAGGCGTTCCGCCCACGCGGCGTTGATGTCGCCAGCGGCGATGGCGTCGTCAATGTCGGCGTGCACCAGCTCCCTGCGCCGTGCCGCTGACGCGTCGAGATTGGCGGCCAGCTCGTCGAGCTCGACGGCGACCCTGCCGAGGTCCCGGCGTGGCGCGTCTCCTGCCGGCTGCGGGTTGGCGTGCGCGAGGGCGCCGCCGAGCGCGGCGGCGTCGGTATCCCTCACCCGGCCCCGGGCCCGGGCAGCGTTGTAGGTCCGCTCCAGGTCCTCCCAGCGTTGGCGCATCCTGGTAACCGCCTCACGCTCCGCGGCCCGCAATATCTTGGTGGCCGCGGCGACGTCGAAGTTGCCGTCATCGTCACCGGGCAGGGACAGGACTGCTTCGGCGACTGCGAAGTCGTTGCCGGCGATGCGTCGCTCGAACGCCGACGCGCGGGGTGTGTGCGCTGCGGCGACCAGTTCCGACAGGGTGGCCGGGCGTGCCGGTGCCCCGGTCGTGTCGAAGTCGAGCCCGTCGACAAAGACCAAGTCCCGGTCGAGGGCCTCGGCCACCTCTAGGTCGTCGCCGTCGAGGCTGCCGCTACCGAACAGGCTGATGGTGTCGGTGACCGACGCTGCGGCTGCGGTCAAGCACGCTGCGGTCACGTCGTCGCTGCCGCCGGCCAGCTCGACCTCGATGTGCTCGCCGAGCTCGCGGGCCTGCGCTGCGAGCCGTTGGGGGCTCGCCGGCCGGGTACGGACTGCGACTGCGTCGCACCACGCGGACGCCTGCTGGACGATCTCGCCCAGGTTGCGCAGCAGCTGCTGCCGGGCGGTGCCGTGGATGACCGGGTTGCCGCGCTCGCGGCCGCCGAAGCGGGTGTCGGTGTCGGCGATCGCCCGGCTCAGCTCCTTCGGGCCGAGCTGCCGGCAGAGGCGGCGGACCTCGTCGAGGCGGCTGTCGTCGTTGGCGGCGACAGCGGTCAGGACCCGGCCGAGCGGCTCGTCGGCTGCGGTCAACGCCTTGAAGATCTCGATTCCGCGGTACAGCAGGTTCCGCCGCGGCCGGTTGAGGGTGTCGTCCGCCCACGAGGCGATCGCCTGCGCTTGCTCGTACGCCTGGTCGACGTTGCCGGCCGAGCCGCTCGCGGAGAGGGTGATGTGCTGGGCGGACGGGTTGATGACCGCCAGCACGAAGCCCCGCAGGGCTGGTGTGGCGCCGAGCGAGTCGACCAGGCTGCGCAGCACCTCGGTGGCGCCGGCGGACGGGTCGAGGAGGGCGACACGCACGCCGGACGCGGCGCGCAGGGCGACGCTGCCGAGGTCGTCGGCGGGCAGCGGGTGCTGCAGGGCCCGTTCGACCATGTCGGCTGCGGCCGGCGACGTGGACCGGCGGACCCCTTCGGCGAGGGCGGCCTCGGCGAGCACCTCGGCGCGCAGGTCCTGGTCGAGGGCGGCGGCAAGATGGCGGGCGAGCGAGAACCGCCGGGTAGCGATCAGTCCGGCGAGCGTGCGGGTGCACTCCTCGGGGTCGATGACCTCGCCACCCCCGGCTGCGCTGACGACGTCATGGGCGGCTCTGGCAGGCCCGGCGTCGGCCGGCCCCGGGGCTTCGGGGGCTTCGACGGGTGTGCTGCGCTCGGGCGGAGGCACGGCGACGCCGACTGTGGCCGACGGCAGGACCGGGGCGGATGTGGCCGGAGCGTCGTCAGCGTCGACCGGCCCGCCGGGCCGGCCGGCCTGGTCGGCGGGTGTGCTCCCGTCGTCCCCGTCCGGGTCGAGGGTCTCCGAGATGGGCTCGCCTCCGGCCGGCATGTCGCCGGGGACTTCGTCGGCCTCGTCGGCGACCGGGGCGTCACCGCCCGGCACCCCGGCAACCTCGCCAGGCGCGGGTGCCGTGCCGTCGCTCGCTCGGCGGCCCGCCGGGTGCGGGGCGAACAGGCTGCCCGGGTCGAGGGCATCGTCGACCTCCAGGAGGCTAGCCTGGCGGGCCGGCCGTGACGTCATGTCGCCCCGGGCCGGCGCGGCAACGTCGCCGGCACCGGCTTCGGCCTGGGAGGCGTCCGCGGCGTCGGTCACCGGCCAGGCGATGTCAGCGGGGCCGGAGGCGACCGACAGCAGCCCGACCATGGCGGCGTCGAGCAGCTTCTCGCTCGGCGGTTCGTCCTGGCCGCGCAACTCCCTCGCCAGAGCGAAACGGGTACCGGGGTCAGCATCGGAGACCACCGCCAGCAGCCGACGGAGTCGGTCGGCCAGGGCCGGGTCGACGGCGAGGGCGTCGGCGTCGGCCGCGGCGGCGGCCAGGTCCTCGGCCAGTTCGTCAGGACCGGACAGGCGGCGGAGCCGGACGGCGAGCTCGGCGTGCTCGGAGGCGGCGTGCGCTGCCTCCTCGGCGCTGCGCACCGCATGCAGGTCGGCGGGGACCCCCCAGCGGCGGGCGTCGGCGTCGAGGACCAGGCTGTAGAGGGCCAGGTCGTCCATGTCCTCTGCTGCAGGCGCCAGGCCGGCACCGACCGCTTCGACGACCCGGGCCGCCGCCGCGTTCGCCAGCTCCCAGGCGGCGTCCAGGTCGAGCCCGTCGATCAGCTCCCCGTCGCTGTCGGCTACATGCTCGGCGAGCTGCGCCCGGGCCAACGGGGCGAGCGTCCCTGCGAGCTCGGCCAGCTCCCCGTCGAGGTAGCCGTTGGCGTCGCAGGCAACGAGCACCGCGGCGAAGCGCTCGGCGTCGGCGAGCAGCCCGTTGACCGCGGCGAGCACGATGATGCTGCGCCCCCACGTCCCCGCCAGCTCGGCGACAGCTTCGGCGAGCCCACCGGCGTCGGAGGTGACGTCGAGGCGGTCGCCGAGCTCGCCGGTCGCCGGGTGCACCACCACATCCGCTGTGCGGATCCGTTCGTTGAACGCGCTGCGGGCGACGTTGGTCAGCAGCAGCCGCCCGGTGATCGGTGTCATCTTCGACGAGGGCGTCTTCATCCGGCTGAGCATCCGGTTGCGCAGCTTCGCCGGCATGGTGCGCAGCACGCTCGCCAGCTCGTCCACGTCGACCTGGGCCCACGCCCGTGTGATGGCCATGTGCTCGGTGGCGGTGTCGAGTGGCAGCGGGCGGTCAGGCACGGGCGTTCTCCTCATCGGACCGGCCCGGCCGGCGGAGGCAAGCGAGGCGGGAAAGGTCGGTGGCGGCATTGTCCAACGTGGCAGTGCCCACGGCGGACTCATCGAGCATGCGGATCGCTTCCGCAGCGCGGCGGACGTCAGCGGCGAGGGCCGGGGCGACGCCGCTGCCCCGGGTGTGGCGCCGCCGCCACGTCTGACCGGGTCGCAGCCCACCCTCGGGCAGGTAGTCGGTGCCGGCGACAGCGTGGTACCCGGCGTCCTTGGCGGCCGAACGGCTCCAACCGGCAGGGAGGTTCACGACCGTCGCAGGCACGAAATGGGTGTGGCCCGCCTCCCGTAGCCGGCGATGCTGCCAGTCGACGAACCGGGAGACCAGCTCGGCGTCGGCACGCCGCCCGGCCAGGGTGTGGCGGTCGGCGACGATCACCAGGTCCCCTTCGAGGTGGGCTGCGCCGGTAGCGCGCATCGTTCCGACGGCGTTCAGCACCGCCCGGCGCAGCACCGGGGCCGGGTTCCCCGGGAACACCTCCCCCGACGGGCCGAAGCAGTAGGTGACCACGTCGGAGATCGGCAACGCCATCGCCCCGTCCTCGGTGACCGCCCCGTGCCGGCGGACCACGGCTCGCACCAGCCGGGGCAGGGTCGCGGTGCCCGTCGCCCGCTCCGCCAGGCCGGCGGCTGCGAGAGCGACCGCCAGGTTGAACTCGTGGGTGTAGGTGATACCGCCCACGTCCTCGGGCGCTGCGAGCAGCCGGGTGGCGGCGACCACCTTCCGCGACCCGACCGTCCAAGCGGCCCGCACCGTTGTGGCCACCCACACGCCGAGCGGCCATTCGACACGCAACGCCCGCTCGTCGAGAGGGCTGGAGTAGCGGTGGTCCGCTTCGCCGTCATGGCGGACAACGACGAGCATCTCCTCCCTGTCGAAGGTGTGCAAGGTGGCGGCGATCGCTGCGGCGATGCGTTCCGGGACCTGCAACCTGTCGTGGTCCACGTCGGCGGGACTCAGATGGGTGGTCCAGGTCGCCTCGGTGTCAGTGATGTCCCAGTCGAGGTCGTCGACGTCGTCACCACCCTGGCCGGGCCTTGTGTCGGGGACCCGGTCGATCGTCCCGCCGGTGTAGGCGACCCAGCCGAGGCCGAGCGCGACCTGCGGCCCAGCGTTGACCGGGGTGGTCCCCTCTAGCCGCTCGGCCCGCCACAGCCCGCCTCCCTGCCACGGGTCGTCGAGGCGCACGTGCACACCGTTCCAGTCCCCGTCGGCGGCCTCGGTCGCAAGCACGTCCAGGGCCCGCAGCGACGCGCACACCACTGCGGTCGGCCAGCCGGCGGTGGCGAGGTCGTCGGTCTCCGCCGTCTCCGCCAGCCGGGTCGACATCGACGCGAACCCGACCCGCTCGTGGCGGGGCACCTGCCGCAGACCGGAGACGACATGGCCGAGCGGGCCGTCGTTGCGGGTGTCGAACTCGATGATGCGGGCGTAGAGGTCCGCGTCGAAGTAGTACGGCCCGAAGGACCGCACCTCGGGGAGCTGGTCGAGGGCGGCGGCGAGGACGGTAGCCGCCTCAGCGAGCCGCCGAGCGGACGCCGGCACCCCGGCCGCAGCGAGGGCGTCGGCGTGGTGGGCGACGGTCCACGCCGCCCAGAAGCTGACCTCGTCCGCTTCGTCCATGCCGTCGTCGTACGCAGCCGGGGCGACCAGGTGCCCGTAACAGTCGAGGCGCCGCCCCCGGGAACGCAACCGGGTCAGCTGCTTGTCCGTGGGGGGCAGGTCCGCGCCGAGGCAGTGGAAGTCGACAACTACCCGCTCGCGCAGCGTCCTGGGTCCTGGCGGCGGAGCAAAGTCCGGTCCGGGCGGCCCGTCCTCCGGCCCGCCGGACGGCATCCCTGACAGCCAGCCGGGCGCCCAGGCGTGGTCGCCGTCGCAGACGGCAGGATGCGCGCCCTCCTTCCAGATGACCTCGCCCCAGGCTTCGTCGCCGCCGAGCTCGACCCCGATGATCGCCCCGAGGGGGACGGCGTCCTGCTTGGCGGGCGGCGGTTTGCCGGCCTCGCGGACCTCGTGGTTGAACCTGGCCAACGCCGAGGTGTAGCTCGACAAGGCCGGCCCGTCGACGTACTCGCCGGCGTCGTCCTGGCCGAACCACAGCACGTTGCACAGCCCGGGCACGGACACGGGACGTCCGGCGCGACGCAGCGCAGCGAGGACCGGGGCGAGGATCTCGTCGCCGCAGTCGCCGTCGGCGAGACGGCCGAGGAGGCAGGCCGGGTCGATGCGGGCGCCGTCGCTCACGGCACCCGGACCCCGCCGGCCCCGTCCACGGGGGCGTCGTCGGCGCCAGGGCCGGCGGCGG
>JAKARG010000058.1 GCA_021819345.1 Actinomycetes bacterium
CGGGCACGCCGTAGAGCGGCACCACCCCCGTCGCGCCGGGAATGCAGGTGCTCACCCAGTCGGAGCGGCTCGCCCGGCTGCGGCGTGGCGTGATGGAGCTGTACATCTCCGACCACCCGCTCGACTGCCTCACCTGCGCGGCCAACGGCGACTGCGAGCTGCAGGACGCGGCCGGCGCAGTCGGCCTGCGCGAGGTGCGCTACGGCTACGCCGGCGCCAACCACCGAGAAGCCGAGGCCGACCGGAGCAATCCCTACTTCGACTTCGATCCCTCGAAGTGCATCGTCTGCTCACGCTGCGTGCGTGCCTGCGAGGAGGTCCAGGGGACCTTCGCGCTCACCATCGCGGGGCGCGGGTTCGGGTCCGAGGTGGCTCCCGGGCCCGGGGACTTCCTCGGCTCGGAGTGCGTCTCCTGCGGTGCGTGCGTGCAGGCCTGCCCGACCGCAACCCTGGTCGAGCGCACGGTCGTCGAGCTCGGCACTCCCCGGCGCTCGGTGGACACGACCTGTGCCTACTGCGGCGTGGGCTGCTCGTTCCGTGCGGAGCTGAGCGGGGAGCAGGTGGTGCGCATGGTGCCCTCGAAGGCCGGCGGGGCCAACGAGGGCCACTCCTGCGTGAAGGGTCGGTTCGCCTGGGGCTACGCCACCCACCCCGACCGCGTCCTCACCCCGCGGGTGCGCGAGCGGCCCGACCTCCCCTGGAGGGAGGTGGGCTGGGACGAGGCGATCCGCTACGTGGCGACCCGCCTCGCCGACATCCAGCGCCGCCACGGCTCGCAGTCGATCGGAGCGATCAGCTCGTCGCGCTGCACCAACGAAGAGGTCTGGGCCGTCCAGAAGATGGTCCGCACCGCCTTCGGCAACAACAACGTCGACACCTGCGCCCGGGTCTGCCACTCCCCGACCGGCTTCGGCCTCAAGTCGACCTTCGGGACCTCGGCGGGCACCCAGGACTTCAGGTCCGTCGAGTCGGCCGACGTGGTCCTGCTGGTCGGCGCCAACCCGACCGACGCCCACCCGGTGTTCGCCTCCCGCCTGAAGCGCCGGCTCCGGGCCGGCGCCCGGCTCATAATCGTCGACCCCCGACGGATCGACCTGGTCCGATCTCCCCACGTGCGCGCCGAGCACCACCTTGCGCTGCTGCCCGGCACCAACGTCGCGGTCTTGAACGCGATGGCGCACGTGATCGCGACCGAGGGCCTCGCCGACCGGCGCTTCATCTCCGAGCGCTGCGAGCCGGAGGCCTTCGCCACCTGGGAGGCCTTCATCACCCGCCCCGAGCACTCCCCCGAGGCGACCGAGCAGCGTTGCGGAGTCCCCGCCGAAACGGTTCGCGCGGCGGCCCGCCTGTACGCCGAGGGTCCCAACAGCGCCATCTACTACGGGCTCGGGGTGACCGAGCACAGCCAGGGCTCGACCGCAGTGATGTGCATGGCCAACCTGGCGATGCTGACCGGCAACATCGGCCGGGACGGGGTCGGGGTCAACCCGCTGCGGGGCCAGAACAACGTCCAGGGCAGCTGCGACATGGGGTCGTTCCCCCACGAGCTGTCCGGTTACCGCCACGTGGCCGACGCCTCGGTGCGCCAGAGCTTCGAGTCCGAGTGGGGGCACCCGATCGAGGACCGGCCGGGCCTGCGGATCCCCAACATGTTCGACGCGGCGCTGGCGGGCAGCTTCAAGGGCCTGTTCGTCCAGGGTGAGGACATCGCCCAGTCGGACCCCAACAGCACCCACGTGCTCGCCGCGCTCGGCTCGCTCGAGCTGCTCGTGGTCCAGGACCTCTTCGAGAACGAGACGGCCAAGCTCGCCCACGTGCTGCTGCCCGGGACCTCGTTCCTGGAGAAGGACGGGACCTTCACCAACGCCGAGCGGCGCATCAACCGGGTGCGCCCGGTGATGGCCTCCCGGGTCGGCAAGCAGGAGTGGGAGGTCGTCGCCGAGATCGCCACGGCGATGGGCCACGAGATGCACTACGACACGGCCTCGGAGATCATGGACGAGATCGCCCGCCTCACGCCGACCTTCTCCGGGGTGAGCTTCGAGAAGCTCGACCGGCTCGGCAGCCTGCAGTGGCCCTGCGACGAGGCGGCGCCCGAGGGCACGCCGGTGATGCACGTCGGGAGCTTCGTGCGCGGCCTCGGGCGCTTCGTCGAGACCCCCTTCGTGCCGACCGACGAGCGCACCAGCCGTCGCTACCCCCTGCTGCTCACCACCGGGCGCATCCTGAGCCAGTACAACGTCGGCGCCCAGACCAGGCGGACCCGCAACGTCGTCTGGCACCCCGAGGACGTCTTGGAGATCCATCCCGACGACGCCCTCGACCGGGGGATCACCGACGGCGACCTCGTGCGGCTGGCGAGCCGGGTAGGTAGGACCACCCTCAGGGCCGAGCTGTCGGAGAGGATGCCGAGGGGTGTGGTCTACACCACCTTCCACCACCCGGTCTCGGGGACCAACGTGGTCACCACCGAGGCCTCCGACTGGGCGACCAACTGCCCCGAGTACAAGGTGACCGCCGTGCAGGTCCAGCTGGTGCCGCCTGCGCCGGTCGCCCCCCGGGAGCCGGCGTTCGCCTCGGAGGGTCTCCAGCGCGATCTCCCGGTGCCGGTAGCCGGCGGTTGCGAGTGAGCGAGCCAGGGAGGGAGACGACGGTCCCCGAGGTGCGCATGGCCAACCAGATCGCCGCCAACTTCCGCCACCACCCAGACGAGCAGGCCGCCGGCGAGGTCGCCGCCCACCTGCGGTCCTTCTGGACCCCGTGGATGCTCGAGCGCCTCGCCTCGGTGATCGCGGCCGGGGGGGAGGGGATCGACCCCCTGGTCGTAGCCGCCGCGGCCCTCCTCGAGCCCGCTGGGACCTGAGCACCCGTGCTGGCGCGGGCGCTCGCTATCTTGACCCGGTGCCAAGCGGTAGGGAAGTCGAGTTGAAGCGGGTCAGCGAGCTGGTCCACGGGGACGTGGCGCTCGACTACGGGACCGTGACCCATCGGGAGGGTCGCAAGGTCTGGTTCGAGGAGCGGGTGGTGACCTTCGGCTCCGCCGAAGAGGAGGTACGCGTCGAGGTCGGGGGCGACCACCTGAGCTGAGGTCGCGACCCCGCTGCCGGCCTGGCGGTGCCGCTCTCCCAACCCCTGCCCCCGGCCGGGCCTCGCTACCGCTGGCGCCGGCGGTCGAGCGCCTGGTCGGCCAGCGCCAGGGCGGCGACGGTCTGGGTGTCGGTGATCGTGGCGTCCACCACGAGGCTCCAGGCCTCGGCGCGCGGCACCCGGCGGACCTGGTCGATCCCCTCGGCGGCCATCTCCGCGCGGTCCAAGCCGACATCGCTGAGCCCGGTGGCGAGGAAGACGTGGTTGTCCTCGGCGAGCAGCCCGTTGGCCGGGTGGAGCACCCCGAGGTGGCGCCAGGTGGAAGCGGCGAGCCCCGCCTCCTCGGCCAGCTCCCGACGGGCTGCGACCAGGGGGTCCTCCCCGTCGGTGCGGCCGGCGGGGACCTCGAGGGACCACGTGCCGCTCGTGTAGCGGTAGAGCCGGACCAGCACGACCCGGTCGTCCCCGTCGATCGCGACCACGAACACCGCCGGCTCGTTGACGACGGTGAAGTACTCGCCCGGGGTCCCGTCGGGGCGGGTCACCCGGTCCCGGCGGACCGAGTACCAGGGGTTGACGTGCACTACCTCGCTGTCGTGGCGCACCCACGGCCCACGCCGCTCGCCGCCGACGGCTACCACCCGACCGCCCCGCCGGCGGCTACCACCCGACCGCCCCGCCGGCGGCTACCACCCGACCGCCCCGCCGGCGGCCGCGCGCGGGTCGCTCCCCCCCGAGAGGACCCCGGGGTAGCGGTCGACCTCCACCAGGTTCGCGTGGCCGAAGGACGAGTCCCACCCGCCGCAGGGCCTGACCTGGTGGCCCCGGCGGCGCAGGCCGTCGAGCCACGCGGGCGCAACCTGGCCCTCCAGCTGTACCGAGACCCGCCCGCCAGCTCGCCAGGTCTCGAAGCCGTCACCGTCGGGGAGGCCGTCGGGGCCGAGCGGCGCTCCGAGGGCGAAGCGGCCGGCGGCGAGCGCCTCGCCGGGGTCCTGCCCGGCCGCGAGGACCCGGGCGAGGAGCTGGAGGAGGATCTGGGGCTGGGCGTCGCCGCCCATCGTCGCAGCAACCAGGCGCAGCGAGCCGTCGGGACGGGTCACGAGGGTCGGGCAGAGCGTGTGCGGCGGGCGCCGTCCGGGGGCGAGCTCGGCGGGGTGGCCGGCCTCGAGGGAGAAGCCGCGGCCTCGGTTGTGCAGGAAGATGCGGCACCCCGGGACCACCAGGCCCGAGCCCCACCCCGAGGCGTTGGACTGGACGAGGCTCACCCCCATCCGCTCCGAGTCCACGGCACACAGCCCGATCGTGTCGCCGGCGCCGAACGGGGCCCCGAGCTCGCCGGCGCGCTCGGGGTCGATGGCCGCCCGCCGGGCCGCGAGCCGGACAGGGTCGACCAGCGCAGCGCCGGAGGCCCCTTCGTGGAGCACGACTGGGCGGTCGAAGGAGGCCTGCCGAGTCGACTCGACCAGCAAGTGGGCCCAGGCTGGGTCGTCGGGGTCGGCCAGGTCGAAGCCGGCGGCGATCCACGCAGCGGATGCGGTCAGGTACCCCTGCGAGGCGGGAGGAGACGTCCAGATGCGATGTCCCCAGGCCTCGACGTGCACGGGGTCGACCCAGTCGGCCTGGGATCGCTCGAGGTCGCCGGCGCGGTGCTCGCCGGCGGTGACCCCGAGGAAGTCCTCGCCGAGGACGCCCGAGTAGAACGCCGCCCGGTCGCCGGTGGCGATGGCCTCGAGCGCCCGGGCCACTCCGGCTCGGCGCACGATCCTGCCGGGGGAAAGACCTCCTGCGAGGTGGTAGTCCTCGGTGCCGGGAAGCTGCGCCACCCGGGAGAACGAAGCCACCAGGTCCGCAGAGGCGGGGAAGCCGGCCTCGGCGTAGTGCCTTGCGGGGGCGAGCACCTCGGCGAGCGCCAGCCGGCCGAAGCGGCGATGGAGGGCCAGCCAGCCGTCGGCGCAGCCCGGCAGCGTGACCGCCGCCGGGTGCCCGAAGGGGGGCACGGACCGGTGCCCGGCCGCCCTCAGGCGCCCGGCGTCGGCTCCCGAGCCGGCGCGACCGGAGGCGTCGAGCGCCACCGCGCCCTCTCCCGGGCCGGGGTGCACCACCGCCCACAGGTCACCCCCGAGACCGCAGAGGTGCTGAGTGGTGACCGCGAGCACGGCGCTGGCCGCTACCGCGGCATCCGCAGCGCTGCCTCCACGGCGCATCACGTCGGCTCCCGCGGCCGACGCCAGGTGGTCGACCGAGCAGACCATCCCCGAAGGGGCGAGCCGGGCCGGGACCGGCTGGAGGGTGCTCACCCGACCGACCGTAGCGCCCCTGCCCCGTCGACGCAGGAGTGCCTGCGGTACGCTGGAGGCCGACGGACCAGGAGGCGTGCGCTTGCCGGACCCGGCCCAGCAGTACCGACCACGGACGTTGTCGGGCCTGCGCCTCCGCCGGCTCCGTCGATCGAGGCCCGGGGCTCCCGGGTCCAATGGCGTCGCAGCGCAGGTCCCGCTGCGACCCGAGCCGCTGCTCGACGAGCTGATCGAGGCGGCAGACGTCGAGCCCGCCGAGCTGTCCGCTGCGGCGGCGGCAGAGGTCGCGGCCAACGAAGCTGCTGCCTACGAGCGTCCCGGCCCGCAGCTCGACCGGCGCTCACCGTTTTGGATCGGGATGTCGGCGACCTTCGGCGTCGCCGTGGCCGCCCTGCTGATCGTCGCGGTGTACTACGCCCGCGGCATCCTGCTCCTGCTCGGCCTGTCGCTGTTCGTCGCGGCCGGCCTCGACCCGGTGGTCGCCTGGCTGCACCGGCGGATGCCGAGACCTCTCGCCGTGCTGGTCGTGATCGCCGGCGGGCTGGCGTTGACCGCAGGCGTAGGTGACCTCGTGGTCCCGGTCCTCGTCCACCAGGTCGCACACCTGGTCCGCGAGCTGCCTCGCTACTTCGCCGAGCTCAGGAGCAACAGCTCGCTCCTCGGCCGCCTGAACAGCCGCTACCACGTGGAGACCGCGGTGCGCAACGCGCTCACCGCTCGGTCGGCCACGGTCGCCTCGGGTCTGCTCGGCATCGGCCGGGCGGTCCTCGGGGCAGTGGCGTCGTCGCTGGTGGTGATCGTCGTGTCGGTCTACCTGCTGTTCGACCTGCCCCGCTTCAAGCGGCTCGTCTACGGGCTCGCCCCCCGCAGCCGCCGGGCGCGGACGGTGCTGCTCGGTGACCAGATCTTCGCCAAGGTCGGTGGCTACGTGCTCGGCAACGTGGTGATCTCGGTCGTCACCGGGGTCGGGACCTACATCTGGTGCGCGGTGCTCGGGGTCCCCTACCCGCTGCTGCTCGCCGTGCTGGTCGCGCTCTTCGACCTGGTACCGGTCGTCGGCTCCACCGTCGGCGGGATCGTCGTCGCCCTGGTCGCCCTCACCGTGTCGGTCCCGGTGGCGGTCGGCACCATCGCCTTCTACCTCGTCTACCGGCTGGTCGAGGACTACCTGCTCAACCCGCGGATCATGCGCCGGACCGTCGACGTGCCGGGCCTCGTGACCGTGATCGCCACCCTCGTCGGGGGGGTGCTGCTCGGGGTCATCGGTGCGCTGGTGGCCATCCCGATCGCCGCCGCGGCCAAGCTGCTCTTGGAGCAGCTCGCTGCCCCCCGCCTCGAGCAGACCTGAGCCAGGGCTCGCGGTCGCCGGCGGGAAGCACCGAGAGCTCGCCCGCGGTCGCCGGCGGGGAGCACCAAGAGTTCGCCGAGTGCTCACCGGGCCGTGGGGCTGAGGCAACCCCCGGTTCGGAGAGCCTTCGTAGGGTGCCGGGGCGATGGGCACCGACGTTGCGACCGACGGGGCGCCGCAGGCAGCGCCGAGCGGCACAGGCACAGCTAGAGGC
Source organism: Actinomycetes bacterium (assembly GCA_021819345.1). GTDB lineage: Bacteria > Actinomycetota > Acidimicrobiia > Acidimicrobiales > Palsa-688 > JAKAQB01. The sequence continues at coordinate 6,947 of JAKARG010000058.1, forward strand.
GCAGGCACAGAGCGGATCCTGGTGCTCTGGACGGCGGACGCGAGCCTGCGCTCGGCCGTGGTGTCGTGGGCCTCCTACGGGCCGGAGGACCTGGGCCTCGAGGGTCTGACGTCCCACCAGGCGGGCAGCACCGACGAGCCCCCGTACCCCTCGGTCGTCGCCGCGCTGGCCGACGGATGGCGCCTGGTGCAGATGGCGGCGCCACCGAGCTTCCCGCCGGGAGCCGAACTGCGCACGGGCCACCTCCCCTACGAGGTCGTGCTGACTAGCAGCGCCCGATGAGCAGCGACCTCCTCGGGGCAGAGGCGGCACCGGTCGCCCGAGAGCGGCGGCCCACCCCCGCTCTCGGGGCGATCGATCTCGCCGGGTTCTGCGTCGACGGGTTCTTGCTGCTCGACGGAGCCGTCGACGGAGAGCTCAACGAGCTGGCCCTCGCCGAGCTGCGCGCCTACCCGGGCCACAAGAACCGGATGTGGGCCGCGTCGGAGGTGATCCGCAGCGTCTTCGACGTGGAGACGGTCCGCGGCGTGCTCCACCTCCTCGCAGGAACGGCGAGCTACGACCACTCCTCGGTCCACCTCACCCCCGCAGGCTTCCCCTTCGCCCAACCCTGGCACCAGGACTCGATGGTGGAGGTGCGCCCGCTCGCCTTCGACCTCCTGGCGCTGTACTTCCCGGCAGACACCCCCGCCGAGATGGGGCCGACCCTGGTCCTGCCCGGCTCGCACCTGCGCCGGGTGAGCAACCGCAGCCTCGCCCGCCACCACTCGTTCCGGGGGCAGCGGCTCTTGTCCTGCAGCGCCGGCAGCGTGGCCGTCCTCCACGCCGGCCTGTGGCACTGCGCCCAGCCCAACCGGACCGACGTCGACCGCTACATGTTCAAGCTCCGCCTGCGTCCCGGCCCCGACCAGGCCAATGCCGCCTCCTCGATCGGCCAGCCGACAGCGGAGGTCCTCCACAGGTTCCTCGCCGGAGAGCACCCCTGGCAGGGCACCGAAGCCGGCGTCGACCAGGTCGGCTACGCGGCGCTCTGGAGCTACCTCGGCGGCAGCGGCGACGTGTCCCCCGAGGGTTACCTCACCCGCACCGGCCTCCTCGGTCGAGCCGACCCCACCGGCACGGCCCGCGCCTGAGGGCTCGCCCGGCGCCCCGGCCGGGCCCCGGCTGCGACCGGCTCACCCCTCGCTTCCTCCTCCCCCACCAACCCCATCCACCCACGAGCACGCCGAGCAAGGTCCACCCCAGCACCGAAGGAGAACGAGATGCCCACCCCGAACCAACCGATCGTCCCTCCCCGAAGCGTCCTCCACCGCACCCGGAGCCGCAGAGGCCTCGCCGCCATGGGTGCCGCCGTGCTCGGGGGCTCCCTGCTGGCGGCCTGCGGGGGCTCTCCGGGCAGCCACCCGGCGGCCGGCTCCTCGCCGGCGAGCACCGCCGCCCTGAGCGCTGCGTCCTCGGCCGCCCCGAAGAAGGCCAAGGTCGTCACCCTCACCCTCGCCACCGACCTGACCGACCCGATCTCGGGCACCAACCTCCTGCCGTGGCAGAACGTCTGGGTGCCGGCGTTCGAGAAGGCCTACCCCGACATCAAGGTCGACATCGTCGGCGACGCCAACTCGAGCGACGACACGGCGCTCTACGACCGCATCGTCGCCGCCGAGAAGTCCCACCGGCCGCCGCCGGTCGACATGACCGACGCGAGCATCCTCCCCGAGCTGGTCGAGCAGGGCTACGGCGTGAGGGTGACGAGCAAGCTCGTGCCGCGCCTCGCCGAGATCTACCCCTCGCAGATGTCCCTGGCCCGCTACGAGGCCACCCCCTTCCGGGGCTCGGCGGTGGTGCTCGCCTACGACTCGGCCAAGGTGAAGAACCCTCCCCACACCCTTCCCGCCCTGCTCGCGTGGATCAAGGCCCACCCCGGCCAGTTCACCTACTGCCCGCCGAGCAGCGGCGGCTCGGGCGAGGGCTTCGTGCAGGACGTCGCCAGCGCCCACATCCCGAAGGCGCAGGAGATGGAGTTCCTCGACAGCTACAAGCCCGCCCTCGAGTCGGAGTGGAAGCCCGGGCTCGCCGAGCTGCGCGCCCTCGGCCCCGACATGTACCGGCACGGCTTCTACCCGAACGGCAACACCGCTGTGCTCCAGCTCCTGGCCAACGGCTCGATCTCCATGGCCCCGGTCTGGTCCGACCAGTCCCACGCCGCCCTCGCCGCAGGCCTGCTGCCGAAGACCACCAAGTTCCTCCAGCTCACCCCGGCGATGCCGGGCAGCCCCTCGTACGTGATGGTGATCAAGGGATCGCCCGACGAGGCCGCAGCCTTCAGCTTCATCAACTTCATGCTCTCGCCGACCGAGCAGGACCTCGTCGCCAAGTACATGCACGGGTTCCCCGGGGTCCGCTGGAGCGACGCCCCGGCGGGGCTGCGCGCCGAGTTCGCCGGGATCGAGTCGGGCTACGCGCTCAACTGGGACGCCCAGTTCACCAACGACCTCGCCGCCAAGTGGCAGGCCGAGGTGCCAGGAGCATGACCAGCGTCGCCGTCGCCGTCGCCGGTGGCGCGCGGCGGCCGGCGAGGCGGGCAAAGGCGATCGGGACCCTGCTGGCGTCGCTGCCGGTCCTCGTGACCGTCGTGTTCGTCGGGGTCCCGGTCGTCCTCGCCGTGCTCTACACCCTGGGCGACGTCCACGGGCTCAACTCCGCCGTGGCGAGCGTCGCCCAGCACCAAGTCGTCGCCCGCCACGGGCTCACCCTCGGCGCCTACGCGCACTTCTTCGAGAGCGCCGAGCTGCGCAGCGACCTCGTCGTCACCGTCGTCGTCACGGTGGTCCAGAGCCTCGTGCTGGTGGCACTCGCCCTCGCCCTCGGCCTGTTCGTGCGCTTCGGCCGGGGATGGCTGACCAAGGTGGTCTCGACCCTCTACGTGGTGCCGATGTTCGTGCCGGTGGTCATCGCCTCCTTCGCCCTCGTCACCTTCTGGGAGGACCGGGGCAAGCTCGCCGGCTTCCTCGCCCTCTTCGGGCTGCCACACTCCGGGCTGCCCGGCTACACCACCGCCGGGGTGGTGCTCGGGCTCGTCTGGACCAACCTGCCCTTCGCCGTGATCCTCATCGGATCGGGCCTCCAGGGGGTCCCGGACGCCCTGATCGAGGCGGCCCGCGATGCGGGCGCGAAGCCGCTGCGGGTGCTGCGGCGGGTGATCCTGCCGGCGATCCGGCTGCCGCTCGTGATCGTCATCGTCTTCTCTGCCACCGGTGCGCTCGGCGCCTACACCGTCCCGGACCTCATGGGGCCGAACGCACCGCAGATGCTCGGCGTCGCGATGACCGGGTACTTCCAGAGCTTCGGCCAGCCGCAGATGGCCGAGGTCATGGCCGTGATCGTCTTCCTCGGCGCGATCGGCCTCGCCGGCATCTACCTGTGGGCCAACCGGGCCAGCGCCCTCGACCGCGGGGCGCGCGGGTGACCTGGCCCGAGCCGGTCGGCCCGGCGAGCGTCGGAGCCACCCTCGAGGCAACCGCCCCGCCGGATCCGGCGGGGCTAGGGGTGGCGGCGGCCGGTCTCCGGGGCGCCCGGGCGCAACTCGGACGCCGGCCACTGCGCCGGGTCCCCGCCGTGGTCATGGTCGGCGTGCTCGGCCTGTTCATCCTCGGCCCGCTCGCCGCCCTCGCCCTGTGGGCCTTCGCGCAGAGCTGGTTCTACCCCTCCGCCCTGCCCTCGGCCTGGACCCTGTCGTGGTGGGCGCGAGTCTTCGCCGGGCCGGACAACCTCCTCGGGCCGATCGGCTGGAGCTTCCTGTTCGCCCCGACGGTCACCGCGGTCTCCGCGCTCGTCTGCTGGCCCGCCGCCTATGCGTTCGCCCGCATCGACTTCCCGGGGAAGCGCTTCGGGATGCTCAGCATCTTCGCGATCAACACCTTCCCGAAGATGGGCCTCTACATCGCGATGGCGAGCCTGTTCTACGCCTTCGGCCTGATGGGCAGCTTCGTCGGGGTGGTGATCGTGCAGCTGCTCGGCACCCTCGTCACCATGACCTGGATCCCGGCTGCCGCCTTCGCCTCGGTACCGGTGTCGCTCGAAGAAGCCGCCCGGGACGCAGGGGCGTCGCGCTGGAGGGTGCTGCGCAGCGTGACCCTCCCCCTCGCCCGGCCAGGGCTGCTGGTGGCGGTGATCCTCTGCTTCCTCTCCTCGCTCGACGAGGCCCAGGGCACCTACCTGGTCGGTCTGCCGCATTTCGTCACCATGCCGGTGGAGATGTACTCGCTCGTCTCCAGCTACCCGGGCCCGGCCACCGCGGTCTTCTCCCTCGTGCTCGCCGCGCCGTCGCTCG
>JAKARG010000059.1 GCA_021819345.1 Actinomycetes bacterium
AACGTCTGCCCGGTCTACGAGCGCGTCGGCGGCCATGCTTACGGCTCGGTCTACCCGGGGCCGATCGGCGCGGTGCTCTCCCCGCAGCTGACCGGGGTGGCCGACAACCCGACCCTGCCATTCGCCTCCACCCTCTGCGGCGCCTGCTACGAGGTCTGCCCGGTGGCGATCGACATCCCGACGATGCTCGTCCACCTGCGCGAGCAGGTCGTCGGCTCCGGCGCCGAGCCCGCCGCCGAGCGAGCCGGGATGGCTGCCCTGGCCTGGGCGATGAGCGGGCGCCGGCGCTTCGACGCCACCCTCGCCGGCCTTCGCTCCGCTCGGGTGCTCGGCGGGCGCACCGGGCGCATCCGACGGCTCCCGCCGCCGCTGTCGGCGTGGACGGGAACCCGGGACCTCCCCCGGCCGCCCGAGCGCTCCTTCACCCAGTGGTGGCGGGAGGAGGGCCAGCAGTGAGCCGCGAGGAGGTCCTCGCCCGCATCGCCGCGGCGGTCCCCCCGTCGGCTCGGCCCCCGATCGGCACCGTGGAGCGCCGCTACCGCGGGCCCTCGGGCCGAGGCAGCGTCGAGGCCTTCGCCGAGCGGGTGGCCGACTACCGGGCGACGGTCACGTTCGCCGACGCCTCCGAGGTGCGCGAAGCGGTCGCCGCCGCCCTCGGCCGCCACGGGGCGCGCCGCGTGGTGGTCCCCGCCGGCCTCGACCCGGACTGGGTGCCGGCGGGCATCGAGGTCGTCGGCGACGACCCGCCGCTGCGCCCCGCCGAGCTGGACGCCCTCGACGGCGTGGTCAGCGGGTGTGCCCTGGCGGTGGCCGAGACCGGCACGATCGTCTTGGACCACGGCCCGGGACAGGGACGGCGTGCCCTCAGCCTGGTCCCCGACCTGCATGTGGTCGTGGTCCCCGCCACCTCCATCGTCGCCGGGGTGCCCGACGCGGTGGCCGCCTGCGACCCCGACCGGCCGCTCACCTGGGTGAGCGGACCGAGCGCCACGAGCGACATCGAGCTCGACCGGGTGGAGGGAGTCCACGGCCCGAGGCAGCTCGAGGTGGTGGTGGTGACCGGCGGGGCGGGCGGGGCGGGCGGGGCGGGTGCCGACGCCGGCGTCCCTCGGTAGGCGCCGGCGGGGGTGGCCGCGTCCCTCGGTAGGTGCCGGCGGGCGGGCCGGCGGCGTCCTTGCACCGGGGCCGGCGAGCGGAGCCGGCTGGCCGAGGGCTGGACGCCCGGGCCCGGAGCACCGCGGAGTAGCTTCGAGCCCCATGGGATCGAAGGCGGACCGACGCCGCCAGAAGCGAGCCCGCGAGCAGCGGTCCGAGACCCGCCAGACGCGCAAGCAACTCGACCGGGCCCTCGAAGAGCTGGAGGGGCTCTACCGGCAACTCGAGGCGACCCTCGACGAGATCGCCGAACTGGCGGGGGACGAGGATGCCACCGCCACCGACCTCGTGGAGGCACTCCGGTCCGCCACCGATGGGTCGCTGCTCGGCGCGGTCGTCTCCCAGCCTCGGAGGGGGACCCTGCAGGGCGAGCGGATGGCCGAGGCCGCCGGGGCGAATCGGGCTCCGGCGCTCGCTGCGGCCCTGGCCACCGCGGCTGCCGGCACACCGGCCCTCTCCTGGGTGGCGGTCGGAGCGCTCGCCGGCGCCGGCGAGCTACGGGCGGCGGTAGAGCTGGCCGGCAAGCTCCGGGCGGCGGTGGAGCCGGAGCCGGCGGTGGAGCCCACGCGGGCGGTGGAGCCCACGCGGGCGGTGGAGCCCACGCGGGCGGTAGAGCCCACGCCGACGGTGGAGCCCACGCCGGCGGTGGAACTGGCGCCGGCCGGCCCAGAGGAGGAGGAGCTCCCCGATGGCGACGAGGAGCAGGTCAGCCGCGGGGAGAAGCGCGTCGACGCGATCGAGGTGCTGATGGACCTCCAGCTTCGCCTGGGCGAGCACGCAGCGGCAGCGGCGCTGCTCGACGCCGAGTGCACCCGCGACCCCGACGACCTGTACCTCCAGCGGCTCCGGGTCCGGCTCCACTCCCGGATCGCCAACCTCGCCGGATTGCGGGGTGAGCGGGAACGGATCGAAGAGGAGGCGTCCGAGAGCTGGCGGGTACCCACCGCCGCGGACCTCGAGGCGGCCCGTAGGAGCCTGGAGCGCTACACCGACCGCTCCCCTCTCGAGCGCCTTCGCACGGCGGTCGCCGCCTTCGTGGCCGCCGACCCGGAGCTGTCCGCCTGGGTGGAAGGCGAGGTAGCCGACTGCCTAGCCGAGGTCCGAGAGCTGGCGGGCCTCGGGCCCCTCGAGCACCCGGGCGAGATGACGACGATGCTCGGGGGCGCCGCTCCCGAGCCCGGCGGCTCCGCGGGTGAGGCTTCTGTGGTGGCGATGGCCACCGAGCGAGCCTGGTTGTCCGGCCCCACCCCCGAGGGGGAAGAGGACCTGCCCGACGAGAGGGGGGTGCTCGGACGCTTCGCCGCGGACCCCGCCACCCCGCCCGAGCTGGCCGAAGCGGCGAGGAGCTGGCTCACACACGTTCGCTTCGGCCTCTGGCAGGTGGCCGACCCGTCCGAAGCCCTGCAACCTGCGCCGGGCCTCGTGGTCACCGACCTCGTCACCCGCTCCCAGCTAGCGCTCGTGATCCCAGCGGACCAAGCGGCGAGCCTGCCTCGGTGGTCCGTGATCGCCGGAGCGGCCATCCCCATCGACGGGGTGTGGCACAGCGAGACAGCGATGGTCCGCCTCGACCCCGAGATGGCCGACCGCGCCACGGGGGCGCTGCTCGAGACCTCCACGGCGGTCTTCGCCACGCTGGCCAAGGAGGCCGGCCTTCGGCTCCCGAAGCCCCGCCACCGCGACCTCTCGAACCCCGAGCCGTACGGGGTCCGCTGCGAGCTCGACGAGCCGATGGACCCCATGATCGCCGCCCTCACTTCGAAGATCGTCGGAGGGAGCCTCCAGTTCCTGGTCGGTCTGGCTGAGGGGGTGAACCGGCACTTACTCGCATCGGTCGCGGCCAGCGGGTCCCCGCCGGGGCTGGTCCGCTCGGCGCTCGGCGCAGACGACCCTCTCGGGTTGAGCCAGATCGTCCCCCCCGTGGCCCTGCGTGCCTCCGAGCCCCCCCTGCTCTCCGCACCTGCTCCCGTTGGCCGCCCGCTCCGGCCCGGTCGCCCGGGCAGCTCGGCCGCCGCTGCAGCCTGGCGGGAGGAATGGATCGACGAGCGGCTGGCCGCCCTCGGCGGGCTCAGTCCCCGCGCAGCAGCGAAGGACCCCCACCAGCAAGAGCGCCTCGAGTCCCTCCTGCGCACCTTGGAGCACGAAGCCGACCTGGCCGCGGCTGCCGGCGACGAGGCGCTCGACATCGATGCCCTCCGCCTGGCGCTCGGGATGGCCCCCACAGGCTGACCCGACCTTCTGCCCCTGCGGGAGGCGCGGATGGCCGACCGAGCGGTCCATCCCGGACTGCGACGAGCGCTCGGCTCGATCAGGAGCGACGCAGGCGCCCCACCAGTCGCCAGGCACCTGGGAGCACCGCGGCAGCCAGGGCCAGCTTGAGGGCGTCTCCGGGGAGGAACGGCACCATTCCCTCGGCCAGCGCTGCGGCTGGGGAGAGGTGCAGCCAGATGGCGAGCCAGGAGACCCCGACGAGGTAGACGACCGCCGTCCCGGCGAGCATCGTCACCACCGTGCGGAGCGGGGTCCGGTCCCCACCCCGGGCAGCGAGCGCCCCGACCAACGCTCCCGCGATGGGGTACGACAGCAGGTAGCCGAGGGGCGCACCGACCATGCCAGCCGTCCCGCCGGCGAACCAGGGCACGCCGAGCAAGCCGGCGGCCACGTAGAGAACCATGGCGAGCGACCCCCGCCGCCACCCGAGAACTGCGCCACCGAGCAGCACTCCGAAGGTCTGCCCGGTGACCGGAACGGGCGTCCCCGGCAGGTGGAACGACACCTGTGCGAGGACACCCACGAGGCCGGCGAACGCGACGACCATGACTGCGTCGGAGGCGACCGCCTCGGGCACCAGGTCGCCGAGCACCCCGCGGCGATCGGGTGTGAGCAGACCTGCGTCAGCTGGCATGTCGCCTCCTATCGACCGGGACGGTTCCCCGGTCCCTCGCAATGCTCTCGATCGCCGAGCCACGGTAGGCGATCCGCGAGCAGGGGCGAGAAAATCGCTTGCACTTCCAGAGGCCCTCCGGCGATCCTCTCCTCTCGTCCGAGGACCGAGGAGGTGTGGACATGAAGCTTGCAGAGGCACTGGCCGCCAGGGCTGACGCCCAGACCAGGCTCCAGGAGCTACGGAGCCGGATCCGGGACAACGCCCGTCACCAGGAGGGCGAGCCCCCCGTCGAGGACCCCAACTCCTTGATCCTCGAAGCCGACCGCGTGGCCGCCGAGCTGACCCGGCTGGTACGAGCGATCAACGCCACCAACGCCGCCACGCCGCTCGAGGGTGCCGGGACCCTCACCGACGCCATCGCCGAGCGCGACGGCCTTGCGCTGCGGCGCAAGGTCCTGGCCGAAGCGGCCGCAGAGGCCAACGGCGGCACCGGGATCCGCATGCTGCGCTCCGAGCTGCGGATGGTGAGCGCCCTCGACGTGCCCGAGCTCCGTCGACGGATCGACGAGCTGTCCCGGCAGCGCCGGCAGCTCGACCTGCGCATCCAGGCAGCCGACTGGACGACCGAGGTCCTCGTATAGCTACAGGCAGTGACCAGCCGGCGAGTCGGTAGCCGACCACCGACCGGGGCGAGCACCAAGCCTTCTGGCAAACCACCGCATGCGAAGCGGAAGAGGTTCTGAACCCTTCCCACGCAACGGCCCGTGAACCTCGCATCGAGCAGGCCGTCGAGCGCGCAGTGGGCAGCGGGCAGTGTGCAGCGGGCACCACCAGGTGCTGACCGGGGAGTGAGCGGCGAGGGTGGGCTCGGGGACCTCGCCGGCTGGGTCGTCCGGCGCGCGTTGGGGCGGCACTCGGGCGCCGGTGGTCGCAGCGCAGGAGGCCAGGCTGTTGGGCGTCGACGGGTCGGCGGGTGCGACGAGTCGACGGGTGAGGCGGGTCGACGGGTCGGCGGGTCAGGCAGCCTTCAGTGCCACGTGCTCGAAGCCCCGCAGCACCATCAGCCGCCGGCGCACCGGGGGACCGGCGAGCGCCAGGTCGGGGAAGCGACCGACGAGAGCCTCGAGGGCGAGCCTGGCCTCCAGGCGGGCGAGCGGTGCCCCGAGGCAGTGGTGGATGCCGAGCGAGAACGACAGGTGGCGGTCGGCGTCGGGGCGCTCGACGTCGAACCGGTCGGGGTCCGCGAAGACCTCCGGGTCACGGTTGGCCCCGCCGATCGAGGCGACGATCGACTGCCCCTTGCCGATCGAGGAGCCCCCGACCTCTACGTCCTCGGTCGCGATCCGGGAGGTCAGCTGGACCGGGCTGTCGTAGCGGAGGGCCTCCTCGATCGCCCCCGGTACGAGCGAGGGGTCCTCGACCAGCCGGTCCCACGATCCGGGCTCGGAGAGCAGGGCGACCACCCCGTTGCCGATCAGGTTGACGGTCGTCTCGAACCCGGCAACGAGGATCAGCGACGCAGTGGCGACGAGCTCGCCGTGGCTCAGGCGCTCGCCATCCTGCTCCTCGGCTGCAAGGGCCGAGAGGAGGCTCCCGTCCGGATCGGCTCGGCGTCGCTCCACGAGCTCGGTCAGGTACCCGGCAAGCGCGAGCTCCGACGCCCGGGTCCGTCTCTCCGCCGCCCGATCGGACTGAGGCTCCAGGCTCGAGGCGATGTCGTGGCCCCAGCGGCGGAAGTCCCCCTGGTCCTCGGACGGGACCCCGAGGAGGTGGCAGATGACTGCGATCGGCAGCGGGAAGGCGACCTCGTCGATGAGATCGAAGCCGGAGCGAGGTTCGAGACCTCCGACCAGGTCGTCGACCAGCCTGGCGGTCCATTCCTCCAGCCTGGCGACCGCCCGCGAGGTGAACGACGGCGATACCAGCCTCCGGAGCCGGGTGTGGTCCGGTGGGTCCATGGTGAGGAGGTCGGCGTCGGGAAGATCACGCCGAGGGTCCCCTGGTGGATAGCTCGGCGGCCGGTACCCGGGCTGGTGCTCGAGCGACGAGCTGAAGCGAGGGTCGCGCAGGACGCTCGCCACCAGCGCATGGTCGGCCGTCACCCAGGCTCCGAGAGGGCTGCGCACCAGGCCCCGGCCACGTAGCTCGCGATACAGAGGGTAGGGGTCGAGCTTGGTCGCAGGGGCCATCAGCCGAGCCAGTGGGTCCCTGCGCCACTGGAGCAGCCGCAGCGCTGCGGGCTCGACGAAGCGCCGCCGGACTGCCTCGCCGACGCTCACCCGACCGCCATCCGAGATTTCATATACCGACGGTATGTGTTGGCCAACGGTATGTCAAGTGCGCAAGGGTACGGGAGTGACCAGGGTCCCGAGAGCCGAGGCCAAGGCGAGAACTCGTCGGCGCCTGATCGAACAGGCCGAGCGCCTGTTCCGGGAGCAGGGTTACGCCGCCACTTCCCTCGAGGCGGTGGCCGAGGCCGCCGAGGTGACCAAAGGCGCCATCTACGGTCACTTCGCCAGCAAGGAGGACCTGCTCCTCTGCGCTGTGGAGGCCGCCCCGACCCCTGACCACGGCGAGCTGCTCAACGACACCTCCCGCCCGCCCCGGGAGCGGCTGGCCGAGCTCGGCAGGAGGCTCGCCCTCGACGAGGTCACCGCCGACGACGCCGGGCTCGCAGTCGGACTGGAGCTGTTCGCTGCGCTGCTGCGCAACCCCGAAGCCCGGCTGCGCTATGCCGCCGACCTCCGCCGGCGCCTCGAGGAGCTGGTGAGCACCGACGCCGACGAGCCGCTACCCGACATCGACCCCGTCGAGCCCTGGGCGATCGGCCACGCCTTGTACCTCGGGCTGCGCATCCTCTGCCGGCTCGATCCGGAGACCTTCACCGAAGGCGTCTTCGAGCACGCCTACGAGCTGCTTGCCGGTCTCTACTCGGGTCCTCCTGGGGCATCGCCATGACGGCGGGACTCCTCGGCTTCGATCGCCGAGATCTGCTCGATCCGAGAGACGTGCCGACCCCCGTCGAAGCTCGTCGTGACGAAGACCTCCAAGATGTCGAGGGCGAGCTCGGTCGCCACCACCCTCGCCCCGAGCGACAGCACGTTGGCGTCGTTGTGCTTGCGTGCGAAGCGGGCGGTGTACTCGTCGTGGCACAGCGCAGCGCGAGCACCCCGGACCTTGTTGGCCGAGATCTGCTCGCCCTGCCCGCTGCCCCCGACCACCACCCCGAGGTCGGCATCTCCCCGGACCACCTCCCGGGCGCACCCGGCGCAGTAGTAGGGGTAGTCGACAGGGGCCTCGCTGTCGGTGCCGAGGTCGGCTACCTCGTGGCCGGATGACCGGAGGCGCTCGACGATCGCCTGCTTGAGCAGGAAGCCCGCGTGGTCCGAGGCGACAGCAATTCGCACCCCACGTTTCCTAGCAGGTTCGCCGCTCTCCAGGCGACGTGAACAGGTCGAACGCTGGGTGCTCCGGCACCACGACGGCTCCCTGGTACCGTCCGCGCCGGATGCCTCGCTCACCTCGCTCGGGCCGGGGACCGCTCTGGGTGCTGCTCGGGGTCCTCGTAGCCCTCTTGGTCGCCTGGGGCGTGGCGGTGGCGCTGCTCCTCCTGCAAGCCGACCACCGCCTACGAGCCGGCATCGCCGCCGCCGACCGGGCTCGTGCCGGGCTGACCCTCGCCGACCTGACCGACGGTGGCGCCGGACGATCCCTGCAAGCCGCCGGAGCCGACTTCACCGCCGCCCACCGGGGCGTATCGAGCCCGTGGGTGGCGCCGCTTCGGGTCCTCCCCTACGTCGGCACCCAGGTCCGCTCGGTCGACGCGCTGAGCCAGGCCGCAGCGACCGTGGCCGCAGCCGGCGATCGCACCCTCCAGAGCGTGCGCCTGCTCGTCGCCGAACCCCACCACACCCCCGCCGAGCGGGCGGGGCTGCTGGCGCGCATGGCCCGGGCCCTCGAGGGCCTTCGCTCCGAGGTCTCCGACGTCGGCCTCGGGCCGGCCCACGGCCTCCTGCACCGGCTGGCGCACGAACGGTCGGTCTTCGCAAGCGACCTGGGCAAGGTCCGGAGCGTGCTCGACCGGGTGGCCGGCGCCACCGGAGCACTGCACGCGATGTTCGACGGACACCAGAGCTACCTGCTGCTCGTGGCCAACAACGCCGAGATGCGGGCCGGGTCCGGGATGGCCCTGGAGGCCGGCACCATCCACCTCGACCAGGGGGCGATCGCCGTCACCGGCCTGCAGGACACCGGCAACCTCGTGGACCAGTTCCCCGGCGTGCGGCCGACCGGAGACCTCGCCGCCCGGTGGGGCTTCGAGTACCCGCAGCTCGACCTACGAGAGCTGCTCATGTCGCCGCAGTTCCCCGCCAACGCCGCGCTCGCCGCCCGGATGTGGGCCGCCCACACCGGCCACCCCGTCGACGGGGTCCTGCTCGTCGACGTCCAGGCGCTCGACGACGTGCTGGGGGTGATCGGCCCGGTCAGCGCCGACGGGGTGACCCTCGACGCCGCCAATGCCGACAGCTACCTACTCGAGGGCCAGTATGCCGGTATCGCCGACGCCCAGGTGGAGGCGGCCCGCCACGAGCGCCTCGGCGCCATTGCCGGAGCGGTCTTCCGCCGACTGGAGAGCCCCGGCATCCCCCTGGTTGCCATGGCCCGAGCCCTCGGCCGGGCTGCGGACGGCCGTCACCTGATCGCCTGGTCGGCCGAGCCCCGGGTCGAGGCGGACTGGGTCGCCGCCGGAGCCGGCGGGGAGGTCCGGGGCAACCAGATGCTGCTCGCGCTCATCAACCAGGGAGCCAACAAGCTCGACCCCTACCAGCAGGTCTCTGCGGTGGCCAGCACAGCCGCCAGCGGGAGGAGCTCGCGCGTGACGGTCCGGGTCACCGTGGACAACACCACCCCCCCGACCCTCACCGGCTACGCCGCCGGCGGATCCCCCGGAGCTCCTCCGGCCCGGGAGTACGCCGGCGCGATCGCCCTCGACTTCCCCGCCGACGCCACCGACGCCTCGGTGATCGGTGCCGGCCCGCTCGAGGCCCTCGGGCCCGACGGTCCCGCCCAGGTGGTCGCCGCCGAGATCGCAGTCCCCGACGGCCAGAGCCGTACGGTCAGCTTCAGCTTCACCCTCCCGGGCCGTCACGGGACCCTGACCGTCGATCCGTCGGCGCGGGTACCCCCGACGCAGTGGACTGTCCAGACCGGGCGCGCCTCGGCCGAGCGATTCGACGACTCGATGGCCCACAGCTTCTCCTGGTGACGGCTGGCCATCCCCGGGCACCCACCCACAACGACGCCGTGTCCGCCGGCGCCGGCCACCGGTTGGGATCGAAGGACCCGGTGGCCTAGTGGGGAGTCGACCACTATGAGCGCTTATCTCTCTCCGCGGTAGATCGCTCACGCGGGGCGCCGACTTCGAGAGTCGAGCAGAGCTGCAGGTCGAGAGCCCGACAGCTACGGGCACGAAAACTGCGAACGACCTTGCCGGCCACCCTGGGTGGGGCTACGATCTTCGGCTAGTGGACACCTATCTGGAGTCCGGGGCCGTCGAAGGGACCCTCTCGTGATCAAGCGCCAGCTCGCCATCCTCGCTGTGGCCCTTACTGCGCTCCTCGGACTGCCCGCTCTGGCGAGCAATGCCTGGGCAGCTCCGGCGCCTGCCGCCTCGGCTGCGCCCGCCAAGATCGGCTCCTGCTATCCGGGATCGGAGCACAAGGCTCCGATGTGCAAGCCCAAGGTGACCACCTCGTCGAGCCACAGCACCCCCCACCACAGCGCCCCCAGCAACAGCTCTCCCAGCCAGAGCAGCAACTCGTCGCACTCCGCGACCCCGGCCAGCCAGTCCGTGCTGGCCTTCACCGGGGCCGACGTCGTGGTCACCCTCGCTGTCGCAGCGCTACTGCTCGCCATCGGCCTCGTGATCATCGGCCTGACCCGGCGCCGGACGGCCTGAGCCACCGCTGCGTCAGCAGGCAACCGAGCGACCGGGGTACTGCCTGCGCCCCACACTGGGCCCGGCGGCCCTGCGAGCAACGGCGCCAGTGGCGGGAGGCAAGACCCCAGAGCAGATGGCCCCGGCCCCATAGCCCTGGGGCGGCGCCCCCGGTCATCGCCCCGTAGGCTCTGAAGCCGAGATGGGGGTCGACGAGCGGATCACCAAGCAGGCGCATCGCTTGACCGCCGCCGAGCGGCGGGTGGCGGCGGTGATGGCCGACGAGCCCGATGCGGTGGCCTTCGGCACGGTGGCCCTGGTCGCCCAGAGAGCTGCGACCAGTGGTCCGACCGTGGTGCGCCTGGCGGTGAAGCTCGGCTACGCCGGCTTCGTGGAGCTCCAGGCCGACGTCCAGAGGGAGCTGTCGCTGTTGCTCGGCCCGGCTCGGGACCGGATCCGCCAGCAGCCGCCGGTCGACCTGCTGGCCCGGGTGGCCGCCGTGGAGGAGCACAACGTGCGTCGCACGCTGTCGTCGGTGCCCACCGAGCAGTTCGAGGCGGTGGTCGACCGGCTCGCCGACCCGGCGCGGGCGGTGTGGGTGCTCCCGGGCGACGTTACCGAGCCCGTCGGCTCCACCCTCGCCATCCGTCTCGCCCAGCTCCGGGCGGGCGTGACCCTCCTCGGCGGGTCGGGAGTCGCAGCCGCCCGGTCCCTCGCCGGGCTCGAGGGCGGCGACACGCTCGTGGCGATCGACATCCGCCGCTACGAGAGCTGGCTGGTCGAGCTGACCCGCTGGGCCACCGACGCCGGCGCCGTGCTGATCGCGCTCACCGACGGGCCGCTGTCCCCCCTCGCCGCCAGAGCCACCGAGACGCTCACGATCGCCGCCGAGGGCGTGGGCCCCTTCGACTCGATGGCTGCCGGCGTCGCCCTCGCCAACGCCCTCGTCGCCGGCGTCGCGACCAGGGTCCGTCAGTCGGCCACCGACCGCCTCGACCGGGTCGAGGCCGCCTGGACGGCCACCGGGTCGCTCGACTTCGACCCGACCGGCTCGGTGGGCCGGCGCCCGCCCGGACCTGCGAGCCGGCTCGACGGGGAGCCCGACGCCGACGCTGCGCTCCGGGACGAGGAAGACGCCGAGCCGGGCCGAGCGGCGAGGCCCGAGCCCCGGCCAACAGACGACCCGGAGCGAGCAGCCGCGCCTGCAGCACCCGGGCCGACCCCGAGCGGCCGGGCGCGACGGTCCCCGCAGCGCTCAGCGGGG
>JAKARG010000060.1 GCA_021819345.1 Actinomycetes bacterium
CTACCTGATCTTCACCAAGCACCAGTGGCGCTCGTGGCTCGTGAGGGGATCGTTCGCCATCGGCGTCTACGGGGCCGCGGCGAGCGCGCTGCTGGTCGTCGGGATCCTCGCCGGCGCAGGGGCGATCCCCGGCGGGCCGGCCGACACCGCGGAGCAGGTCATCGGCGCCCCGGTGCTCTTGGGGTCGCTCGCCACCGCCGGCTACACCGCCTTCCTCTTCGCCCAGGCCAAGGGCAGGGACTTCTGGCAGAGCCCGCTGCTGCCACCCCACCTGATCGTGCAGGCGGCGCTCGCCGGATCGGCCGGGCTGCTCGCCTTCTCCGCAGCCGGCCTCGGCTCTACGACGGCGAGCTCCGCGCTCGAGCTGACCCTGGCGATCGCCGCTGCCCTCCAGCTGGCCCTCGTCGCCGGCGAGGCCACCCTCACCCATCCCACCGCCCACGCCCACCTGGCGGCCCACGAGATGACCCGGGGGCGCTTCGCCAGCTCCTTCTGGGTCGGGATCGCGGCGGTAGCGGTGGCGGTCGCGGCTCCTTGGATCGGGTTGTTCGCCGTCCCCTTCGCCCTCCTCGGCCTGCTCGCCCACGAGCACTCCTACGTCCAGGCCGGCCAGTCGGTCCCCCTCGCCTAGCAGAAAGGCACCTCCTCGATGCCAGCTCGCCCCACCCCGCCCCCCACCCCGGACCTCGGCGCCCTCGGCGAGCGGGTCTCCGCCGCCCGGGCGGCCACCGAGGCCCGGGGCGAGACCTTCTACCAGGGCGCTTCCAAGACCTTCCTCGCCGGCTTCCCGCCCCCCGAGCGATGGGACGACTGGGTCGAGCTCGACTCGCGTGCCTGGCCAGCGCGGGTCGAGCACCACTCGATGCTCGTGCCGACGACCTGCTTCAACTGCGAGTCGGCCTGCGGGCTGCTCGCCTACGTCGACCGCGAGACGCTCAGCGTCCGCAAGTTCGAGGGCAACCCCGCCCACCCCGGGTCACGGGGGCGCAACTGCGCCAAGGGCCCCTCGACGATCAACCAGGTGACCGACCCCGACCGGATCCTCTACCCGCTGCGGCGCGCCGGCGAGCGGGGGGAGGGGAAGTGGGAGCGGGCCAGCTGGGACGAGGCGCTCGACGCCATCGCCGCGCGCCTGCGCGCCGCCATCGTCGAGGGCCGCCAGAACGAGATCATGATCCACATCGGCCGCCCGGGTGAGGACGGCTACACCGAGCGGGTGCTCGCCTCCTGGGGGGTCGACGGCCACAACAGCCACACCAACGTGTGCTCCTCGGGCGGGCGCACCGGGTTCCAGTTCTGGACCGGCATCGACCGGCCGAGCCCGGACCACGCCAACGCCAAGGTCATCTACCTGATCAGCTCGCACCTGGAGACCGGCCACTACTTCAACCCCCACGCCCAGCGCATCACCGAGGCGCGCGCCAAGGGGGCGAAGCTCGTCGTGGTCGACACCCGGCTCTCCAACACCTCGACCCATGCCGACTACTGGCTGTCTCCGCAGCCCGGCTCGGAGGCGGCGATCAACCTCGCCATCGCCCGCCACATCATCACCACCGGCAGGGCCAACTGGAGCTTCATCCGGGACTGGTGGAACTGGCAGGAGTACCTCGAGGCGTGCCGGCCCGAGGGACCGCAGACCTTCGAGGCCTTCGAGGAGGCCCTCGCCGAGGAGTACGACGGCTTCAGCTTCGCGTTCGCAGCCGCGGAGTCGGGGATCGACGAGGCGGTGCTGGCCGAGGTCGCCGAGGTGGTCGCCGGCGCCGGGACCGCCTTCTCCTGCCACTCGTGGCGCTCGGCGGCGGCGTCCAACCTCGGGGGCTGGCAGGTGAGCCGCACCGTGTTCTTCCTCGCCGCCCTCCTCGGGGCGGTGGCCACGCCGGGGGGGACGTTCCCCAATGCCTACAACAAGTTCGTGCCCCGGCCGATCCACGTCCCCCCGCACCCGAAGGTCTGGCAGGAGCTGTCCTGGCCGATCGAGCTCCCCCTCGCCCAGAACGAGCTCAGCTACCTGCTCCCGCACTTCCTGAAAGACGGCCGGGGCCGGCTCGACACCTACTTCAGCCGGGTCTACAACCCGGTGTGGACCAACCCCGACGGGCTCAGCTGGATGGAGGTCCTCACCGACCCCGACAAGGTCGGCTGCTACGTCGCGCTCACCCCCACCTGGAACGAGTCGGCCTACTTCGCCGACTGGATCCTGCCCGTCGGCCATGCGTCGGAGCGCCACGACACCCACTCCTACGAGCAGTACGACGGCCAGTGGGTCGGCTTCCGCCAACCGGTTCTGCGCGCGGCGCGCGAGCGCCTCGGCGAGAAGGTGACCGACACCCGGGAGGTCAACCCCGGAGAGGTCTGGGAGGAGAACGAGCTCTACATCGAGCTGTCGTGGAGGATCGACCCCGACGGCAGCCTCGGGATCCGCCAGTACCACGAGTCCCGGGAGCGCCCCGGTGAGAAGCTCACCGTCGACGAGTACTACGGCTGGATGTTCGAGCACTCGGTGCCCGGGCTGCCCGAGAAGGCGGCCTCGGAGGGGCTCACGCCGCTGCAGTACATGCGCCGCTACGGGGTCTTCGAGATCACCCGCGGCCAGGGCGCGCTCTACGCCGACGAGGTGCCGGCGAGCGAGCTCGAGGACGTCCACGTGACCTCTACCGGTCGGGTCTACACCGCGGCCCCCAAGCCCGACAGCCCCAACATCGGCCCGCTCGGCGCCCCTGCCCCCGACGACGCCGGACGCCGGCCGGTCGGGGTGACGGTCGACGGCACGGTCAGGCGAGGCTTCCCCACCCCCTCGGGTCGCCTCGAGTTCTACTCCTCGACCATCGCCTCGTGGGGCTGGCCCGAGCACGCCCTGCCCGGCTACATCCGCAGCCACGTGCACCCCGCCAACCTGGCCCCCGACCAGATGGTGCTGCTGTCGACATTCCGTCTCCCCACCCAGATCCACACCCGCTCGGCCAACAGCAAGTGGCTCGACGAGCTGTCGCACACCAACCCGGTGTGGGTCCACCCCTCCGATGCGGCCCGCCTCGGCATCGCCCACACCGGCGACCTGGTCCGGGTCACCACCGACATCGGCTACTTCGTCGCCAAGGCCTGGATCACCGAGGGGATCCGCCCCGGGGTGGTCGCCTGCAGCCACCACATGGGCCGCTGGAAGCTCACCGGCCACGACCAGGTGAGCCCCGGAGGGATGATGGCGACCGTCGCCCTCGGGCGCGAGGAGCACGGCTGGTCGATGCGCACCAAGCAGCGGGTCGCTCCTTACTCCTCGAGCGACCCCGACACCCGCCGGATCTGGTGGTCCGACACCGGCGTGCACCAGAACCTGACCATGCCGGTCCATCCCGACCCGATCTCGGGGATGCACTGCTGGCACCAGGCCGTCCGGGTGACCCCGGCGCAGCCCGGCGACAGCCACGGCGACATCGCGGTCGACACCGAGGCGGCGAGGGAGGTCTACCGGCAGTGGATGGCCCGGACCCGCCCGGCGGGGACCTACTCCCCCGACGGCACCCGCCGGCCCGCCTGGCTGATGCGCCCGCTCAAGCCGGCGGCCGAGGCCTTCGCCCTGCCGGGCACCGTCACCGCCGGGTCCCGGTGAGCCCGCTCGGCGTGGCGGCGCGCTCCGGTGGGGCGGTGCGCTCCGGTGGGGCGGTGCGCTCCGGCGGGGCGGTGCGCTCCGGTGGGGCGGCGGCCGGCGGGACGGCGCGCTCCGGTGGGGCGGCGGCCGGGTTCCCGGAGCTCCCCGGCAGAGCGGCGCCGGCAGGTCGCTTCGAGCTGCTCCGGGCACTCGGCGAGCTCAGCAGCACTTCCCCCGCGGCCAGCGCAGCGGTGAGCCGGGCCCTCGGCCTGGAGGCGATGTCGGCAGCCGACCACACCCGGGTCTTCGTGCTCGACCTGCCGCCCTTCGCCTCGATCCACCTCGGCGCGGAGGGCAAGCTCGGCGGGGAGGGCGCGGACCGGGTGGCCGGGCTGTGGCGGGCGCTCGGACTGACCCCACCGGCCGACCCCGACCACCTGGCGGTCCTGCTCGGCCTCTACGCCGAGCTCGCCGAGGCGTCCCGGGGGTGCCGGACCGAAGCTGCCCGCCGCCGCCTGGAGCACGCCCGGACGGTGCTGCTCGCCGAGCACCTCGCGTCGTGGCTCCCCGGTTACCTGATCGCCGCCTCCAGCTACTCCTCCGTCGCGCCCTGGGCGGCGCTCACCGCCGCCGCCCTGCGTCGGGAGCTCGACGAGGTCGGTGTCCCCGAGCAGCTGCCGGTCGCTCTCCGCGACGCCCCGCCCGGCCCGGCCCAGGCCTCGGGTGCCGGCGACCTCCTCGATGCCCTGGTCGCCCCGCTGCGAGCAGGGTTCGTCCTCACCCACCAGGACCTCGAGGATGCCGGCGCCACCACCGGGCTCGGCGTGCGCCGGGGAGAACGGCGCTACGCCCTCCAGGCGATGTTCGACCAGGACCCGCTGGCCACTTGCGGTTGGCTCGCCGGCCACGCCCTCCGGTGGTCCGCGGCCCACCGGGAGAGCGACGGGCCCTTCGCCCGGTGGTGGGCGTCTCGGGCGCGAGAGACCGCCTCGGCCCTGGCCGACCTACCCCACCTCGAGCCCCCGGGGCTCCTCCCAGGGGGAGGTCTCGAGGAGGTGGCGGCGGAACAGATCGGCGGTGGCGGGCAGCCCCGGGCCCTCCCGCCCGACGAGGTGCCAGCGTCGGCGCAGAGGTAGGGGGCCGACCCGCCACTCGACGAGCCCACCCCCGGCGAGCTCGCGCTCGACTGCCGCCCGGTGGATCAGGGCGACGCCGAGACCGGCGACCGCCGCCTCCCGGATCGCCCCGTTCGAGCCGAGGGTCAGGCGCACCGGGTCGGCGTCGAGACCGGCGAGCAGCTCGTCGGTCGTGGCCCGGGTCCCCGACCCCTCCTCGCGCACCAGCCAACTCCGCCGCAGCGCCTCGTCGAGGCTCGCCTCCCGTGGCCCACCCGGAGCGGCGACGAGGACCAGCTCGTGGGGCGCGGTGCCGAGGCTCGCCAGGCCGAGGTCGGCAGGTGGCCGACCGCCGACCGCCAGGTCCACCCCGCCAGCTACGAGCAGCTCCCAGACCCGCCGGCGATTGCCGACCTCGAGGAGGATCCGGACCTGCGGGAACCGGGAGGCGAACGACGCCAGGGCAGCGGGCAGGACGTGCTCGCCGGCGGTGGTCACGGCGGCGAGGCGCAGGTCCCCGCCGGCCGGGTCGACGCTCGAGACGGTCGCCACCCGGGCCTCCTCCCAGAGCGCGAGGAGGCGGCGGGCGTAGCCGGCGAGCACCGTTCCCGGCTCGCTCATCCGCAGCCCCCGGCCCTCGCGCTCGACGAGCGCCACCCCGAGGTCGCGCTGCAGCGCCCCGAGGGCGGCGGAGACCGCAGGCTGGCTGACCACCAGCTCGGCAGCGGCACCCCGGACCGAACCGGTGTCGGCCACCGCGACCAGGGCCCGCAGCTGCTGGGGCGTCACCGCGGCAAGCTACCAGGACGGTCGCGCCCGGGTCTCAGCCGGCGCCGACGCCCTCCTGTACCGCCTGCCAGGCGCCGAAGCCACCGATCAGGTCGGTCACGTCAACGAAGCCCGCGCTGGCGAGGAAGCTCGACGCAGCGAGCGAGCGGTAACCGCCGGCGCAGTAGACGAGCACCGGGCGGGATGCGTCGAGCTCGGTGACCCGATGGCGCAGCCGGGGAAGGGGGATGTGGATCGAGCCGGGCACCACCCCTGCGGAGAGCTCCCCGGCGTTGCGCACGTCGAGCACCTGGAGCCCGTCGAGCTCGTCGAGCCGTCGGGCGGCATCTACAGCGCCGAGCCGACTGCTGCGCTCCACCAGCTCGGGGTGGCGCTCGAGCTCGGAGGGGTCGACCACCGCGGCGCCCACCGTGTCGACCCCCACCCGGGCGAGGCGCAGCCGCGCCTCGCTCGCCTGCTCGGCGGTGCCGAAGAGGACCACGTCCTGGCCGGGGGCGACCACCGCTGCCGCGTACTCGGCGAAGCGGCCCGAGAGCCCGACGTTGACCGCGCCCCGCAGGTGACCGAAGGTGAAGGCTTGGTCGTCGCGGACGTCGAGGAGCAGGGAGCCCTCGTCGGAGCGCGCAACGGCCTCGGTTGCCCCGATGACCTCTAGCGGCCCCGAGGGGTCGAAGGGGGCGTGCCCGGCGCGATTGAGGGCCACGTCCTCGCTGAAGTAGGCGGGGGGCTCGGCGAGCCCCTCGGTCACCGCCTCGATGAAGGCCTCTTCGGTCATCTCGGCGAGGGCGTAGTTCGTGGCCCGCTGGGCCCCGAGGGTCGAGAAGGTCTCCGAGGACAGCGCCTTGCCGCACGCGCTGCCGGCCCCGTGGCCGGGGTAGACGACGACCTCGTCGGGCAGCGGGAGGATCTTGGAGCGCAGCGAGCGGTACAGCTCCGCAGCCATCTCCTCGGCGGTGCGCCCGCTGGCGCCGAGCAGGTCCGGGCGCCCGACGTCGCCGATGAAGAGGGTGTCACCGGTGAGCAGCGCCGCGGGCGCCGGGTCGCTGCCGTGCTCGTAGACCGCGAGGGTGATCGACTCGGGGGTGTGCCCCGGTGTGGCGTGGACCTCCACCACCACGCCCGAGGCCGGGTCGCCGAGCTCGATGCGCTCGCCGTCGCGCAGCCGGCGGATCGGGAAGTCCACCGGGGCGGTCTCGCCCATGGCCACCACGGCGCCCGTCGCCTCGGCGAGCTCGCTGTGGCCCGGGACGAAGTCGGCGTGGACGTGGGTGAGCACCACCAGCTCGATGCTCAGGCGCCGCTCCTCGGCGAAGCGCAGGTACTCGTCGATGTCCCGTCGCGGGTCGACGACCATCGCCCGGCCGGAGGCCTCGTCGGCCACGACGTAGGAGGCCTGCGAGAGGCAACCCAGGTAGATCTGCTCGATCAGCATCATCCATCCCCCTTGCGAAGAGGCGGCGGCCGCTCCCGGGCGCCGCCACCGATTGTACTGACATTTGCCGGCGATAGCGAGGGGCAGCTCCGGGGCCGCCCCGACCCCCCGGTCCTCCCGCCCGGCCACCCGCCCCCGTGGTGACGGACCGTGGTCCAACGCCCCCCCGGTGGCTCACCCCTGCGGGGGAGGGATCGCCGGGCCGGGGCACCTAGCTTCACGGGGCGGGATCGAGCCGGGCCGGGGCCGGGCGCGAGGCGAGGCGAGGCGAGGCGAGGAGGGACGGTGCCCGAGGCAGGCTCAGCACAGCTCACGACCCTCTATGGGCACACGATCGACCAGCAGGGCCGTCACCCCGGGGCCGAGCCGAGTGGCGAGCTGCCCGCCCTGATCGACGCCGTCGCAGCTGCGCTGAAGGTGATCTCCGAGCACCTCGGCAGGGGCCCTCTCCCCCGGGCGCCGGGCACTCCCGGCGAGCCCGAGGCGACAGGGGACCCGAAGCGTCGCCTCGAGATGGTCTGCAACGAGGTGATGGTCGCCGAGGCACACCGGGGCGGCTACCTCGCTGCGCTCGGCCCCGAGGGGCCCGGGGACCTCCACCCGCTCCCCCCGCCCGCCCGCCAGGGCAGGTACCTGCTCGTGCTCGACGCCCTGGAGGGCTCCGGCAACCTCGACGTCGACGTCCCGGTCGGCAGCATCTTCTCGGTCCTGCGCTCCCCCTCGCCCGACCCCGGGCACGCCGCGACGGCAGCCGACTTCCTCCGGCCCGGCACGGAGCAGGTGTGCGCCGGCTTCGCCGTGCACGGACCCGCCACCGTGCTCGTGCTCACCACCGGCAGCGGGGTCGACGGCTTCACCCTCGACCGCGACCTCGGGGCCTTCCTCCTCACCCACCCCCGGATGCAGATCCCCACCGAGACCACCGAGCTCGCGATCGGTCGGTCCGACGAGGGGTCCTGGGCGGCACCGCTCCGCCGCTACGTCCGGGAGTGCGCAGAGGGAGCCTCGGGACCGCGCGCCAAGGACTTCGAGATGCGCCCGGCGACCTCGCTCGCCGCCGACACCTACCGGATCCTCGTGCGGGGCGGGGTCCTCCTCCACCCCGCCGGGCGCGAGCCCTCGTCGGAGGAGGGGCACCTCCGCCTGCTGCAGGACGCCAACCCGATCGCCTTCGTGGTGGAACAGGCCGGTGGGTCGGCCAGCTCGGGCGCGAGGCGGGTGATGGAGCTCGTCCCTTCCGCGCTCGACGAGCGGGTCCCGCTGGTCCTCGGATCACGCGACGAGGTGGAGCGCGTCGCGGCCTACCACCGGGCTGCCGCCGGGCGGGCCGACCCGTTCGACTCGTCTTTGTTCAACAGCCGCTCGCTGCTGCGCCCCTGAAGCCCGGAGCTCCCTCGCGCTCGCAGCAGGTCCCGGCCCGGGCTCGATTCCCCGCGTCCCGGCCCGGGCTCGCTCTCGGGTCGGCCCCCGCTCCGTCTCGGGTCTCGGCCCGGGCTCGCTCTCGGGTCTCGGCCCCGGCTCGCTCTCGGGTCTCGGCCCTCGCCGGAAGCGGGCCCGGACAGCTGGCCTTGGTATCATCTCTCGGGTGGCGCCCCCGAGGAGCGGGGCGGGGCCGATCCGCCTCCTGCTGGTCGACGACCACCAGATGGTGCTCGACGGCTTGGGCGCGATGCTCCGGCCCTACCGGGACCGGGCGGTGGTGGTCGCAGCCACGACCGAAGCAGAGGTGGCGCTGGCCGTGGCGAGCGAGGGCCGGGCCGACGTCGCCTTGGTGGACGTGAGGATCGGGGCCGTCTCGGGCCTCGAGCTGTGCCCCGAGCTGAAGGCCCGCGACCCGTCGCTGTCGGTGGTGCTGCTCACCGTCTACGACGACGAGCAGTACCTCTTCGAGGCACTTCGAGTCGGTGCCGCCGGCTACCTGACCAAGCAGCTCCGAGCCGAGGACCTCCTCGCCCAGCTCGACCGGGTCGTCGCCGGCGACGTGGTCGTCGACCCGTCGATGGCCGGCAGGGTGGCGATGTCGGCAGCCCGTCTGAGCCGCGGGGAGTTCTGGCCCGGCACCCGCTTCGGGCTCAGCCAGCGCGAGAGCCAGGTGCTCGAGCTCATGGTTCGCGGCCACTCCAACCGCAGCATCGCCCGGCGCCTGTTCCTCGGCGAGGAGACCGTCAAGTCCCACTCGCGCTCGCTCTACCGCAAGCTCGGCGTGAGCGACCGCTCCCAGGCGGTCGCCTTCGCCCTTCGCGAGGGGCTCTTCGTATGACCGGTGGCCTCAGCCGGGCCCAGCTCGTGAGCGGCGTCGTCGCGATCGCCGCCGAGGAGCGGTCGCTGCGCGACGTGCTCCGCCGCAGCGCAGCCCTGGTGGTGCGCGCCACTGCCGCCGACGCCTGCTTCCTGCACGTCGTGGACGAGGACGGCAGCGTGGTCCTGATGGGGGCGGAGCCGGCGGAGTTCGACGCCCTGGCCGGCTCGATCCGCCTGGCGCCGGGAGAGGGGCTCGCCGGCTGGGTGGCCCACCACGCCGAGATGGCCGTCGTCTCCGACAAGTGGTCCGACCCCCGCTACCGCTACATCCCGGCGCTTCGCGGCGAGGACTACCGCTCGCTCGTCTCGGTGCCGCTGCTGCGCCCCAACCGCGGGGTGGTCGGCGTGATCAACGTGCACGCCCGCGAGGCCGGTCACTTCGCGCCCGAGCAGGTGGAGCGGGTGGGCGAGGTCGCCGACCTGCTCGCCGGGATCGTCGAGGGAGCGGTCCTGCACGACCGGCTCCGCCAGAAGGAGCAGCAGCTCGAGCGCTTCGCCGAGCACTCCGTCGAGCTGCAGGAGATCGAGCACCGCCGGATCGCCGGCGACATCCACGACGGGATCTCCCAACGTCTGGTGAGCGCCTGGTACCACCTGCGGGCGGCCCGCTCGCTGGCCGGGGAGGCCGCCGAGATCCAAGACGAGCTCGACTCGGTGGAGCAGCTCATATCGGCGGCCGTGGAGGAAGCCCGCGCCGCCATCGCCGGGCTCCGGCCCACGGTCCTCGACGACCTCGGCCTCGCCGCCGCGATCGACTCGCTCGCCACCAACGCCGGCCCATTCGAGGCGGAGGTCGACCTGGAGGACTGCTCGCTCCCGCCCCACCTGGAGATGTGCGTCTACCGGGTCACCCAAGAGGCCCTGCAGAACGCAGTGAAGCACTCCGGCGCACGAACGGTGAGGATCACCCTGCGCCGCCACGCCGAGGAGGTGGTGCTCTCGGTCAGCGACGACGGTGCCGGCTTCGAGGCCCAGCCGAGGGGACGCTCCGGCGGCTACGGGGTGGGCGGCATGGCCGAGCGGGCTGCGTTGATCGGGGGGACCCTCGAGGTGGTCTCCGCGCCCGGCGAGGGCACCGTGGTCCGCATGACCGTGCCACTGGCCGGCCAGCCAACCCATAGCTGACTGCTTATCATTAGTCGCATAACTTGTAATAGACACGCGATGGTTGCGATGAGATCATGAATCCATGTCGGGGCCGGACCCGGCTCGGCCAGACCGAGGAGCGACATGGCAGACGATCGGACCGAGGGCGCGACGACCACCTCGGAGCGCTGGGGCGCCGGGGTGATCCCCTACGCCAAGATGGGCTATTGGCAGCCGGACTACGTCCCCAAGGACACCGACGTGCTCTGCCTGTTCCGGATCACCCCGCAGCCCGGGGTCGACGCCGTGGAAGCCGGAGCGGCGGTGGCCGGGGAGTCCTCGACCGCCACCTGGACCGTCGTGTGGACCGACCGGCTGACCACCTACGACCACTACCAGGCGAAGTGCTACCGGGTCGCCCCGGTGACCGGCACCGAGGGCCAGTACCTCGCCTGGATCGCCTACGACCTCGACCTGTTCGAGGAGGGCTCGATCGCCAACCTGACCTCCTCGATCATCGGCAACGTCTTCGGCTTCAAGGCGATCAAGGCCCTTCGCTTGGAGGACATGCGCATTCCCACCCATTACGTGAAGACCTTCCCCGGGCCCCCGCACGGGATCGTGATGGAGAGGGAGCACCTCAACAAGTACGGGCGCCCGCTCCTCGGGGCCACCACCAAGCCCAAGCTCGGCCTCTCGGCCCGCAACTACGGCCGGGTGGTCTACGAGGCGCTCCGGGGCGGGCTCGACTTCACCAAGGACGACGAGAACATCAACAGCCAGCCCTTCATGCGCTGGAGGGACCGCTACCTGTTCTGCATGGAGGCGGTGCAGCGGGCCCAGGCGGCAACCGGGGAGGTGAAGGGCCACTACCTGAACGTGACCGCTGCGACGAGATCGGA
>JAKARG010000061.1 GCA_021819345.1 Actinomycetes bacterium
ATCTCCCGGCTGGCCGGCGGCAGCGGTGCGGCACTCCTCGCTCGCCCACTGGGTGTCGGCATCCCTGCCTGCCCCGCCCGACGCCCTCGAGGCCCTGCGGGGGGTGGTGGCCGCCGGAGGGCTGCACCGCGAGCTCAGCTCGCTCGGGATCGCCGGGGCCGACGGCCCTCCGCCGAGCTCGAGCCCCCTGTCGACATCCACCCTTGCCGCGGCCGAGCACTCGACCGTGCGGGTCGAGGGTCAGGCCTGCGACCGGGAGCTCGACGGCAGCGGCTTCGCCGTGGCGCCGGGACTGGTCCTCACCAACGCCCACGTGGTGGCCGGCGAGCCGCCCGGGTCGACTTCGGTGCTGGAGCCCGACGGCCAGGTGCTCGGCGCCCAGGTGGTGCTCTACAACTCCCGCCGGGACCTCGCGCTGCTGCGCGTGCCCGGGCTCGCCGAGGCTCCCCTCAGCCTCGGCCAGGCTCGCACCGGCTCCATGGGTGACGTGCTCGGCCATCCGGGAGGAGCGGTCGGGATCACCACCTCCCCCTACCGGGTCGCGCGCCGGATCGAGGCGGTCGGGACCGGTCTCTACGGCCGGCACCGCACCCTGCGCCAGGTCTTCGTGCTGTCCGCGTCGCTGGCCCCGGGCGACTCCGGAGGGCCCCTCGTCGACGAGCAGGGCGACGTCGTCGGCGTGGCCTTCGCCATCGCCGTCGGCCACCCCGACACTGCCTACGCGCTCACCAGCGGGGAGATCCGCCCCGATCTCGTCGGCCAGCACCGCCACCGCGTCGGCACCGGGGCTTGCCTCGGCTAGCTCCAGCCGGCTTCGGCTAGCTCAAGCTGGCCGATCGACCGGCTCTCGAAGGGCGGCCCTTCCCTCGGGTAGCCACCACCTCTAGGCCCCTCTAGGCCGAGGTCACTCCTCGATGAAGATGCACTCCCCGGGGCACTCCTCGACCGACTCGCGTACCGCCTCCTCCATGCCGTCGGGCACCACTGCCAAGCCCGCGTGTCCACCGGGGTCGTCGAAGACCTTGTCGCCCTCTTTCACATACGACAGGCCGTCGTCCAGCAGCGTGAAGACAGCGGGGGCGATCTCCTCGCAGAGACCGTCCCCAGTGCAGAGATCCTGATCGACCCAGACCTTCATCGCATCCTTCGCTTCGTCGGCACCGATGCCCGCGTCCGGCGCTACCGCCCCGGACCCCGGTGATGCTAGCGGCGGCACGGCGATGGACGTGAGCACTGCTCAGGGCGACCGGCCGGGGTAACGCAGTTCCGGACCGGGGCGGGGTAGCGTCGCGTTCGCGTCGTCCGACGACGGACGCAGCGACCACGAGCCACAAGGAGCAGGTGACGGTGACCCACTCCGACGGATCCGACCTCTCTTCGCCCGGCGAGCCCGGCCTCGAGGACCTGCGCGAGCACGCCCGGAGCCTCGAAGAAGAGGTCGAGACGCTGCGCAGGAGGATGCAGGATGCCCCCAAGCGGGTGCGCACCCTGGAGGAGAAGCTGCTCGAGACCAAGGGCCAGCTCCAGCAGGCGATATCGCAGAACGAGCGACTGACCTTCACCCTCCGGGAGGCCCGCGAGCACATCGCCGCCCTGCGGGAAGAAGTCGACAAGCTCACCCAACCGCCTTCGGCCTACGGCACCTTCCTCGCCCACAACGACGACGGCACGGTGGACGTGTTCTCGGGGGGACGCAAGATGCGCGTCGCGCTGCACCCCGAGCTGCTCGGCGCAGCCGGGGGCACGGAGCTACGACGGGGCCAGGAGGTGGTCCTCAACGAGTCGCTCAACGTGGTGCTCGCCCGCTCCGAGGAGGTGGCCGGCGAGGTGGTCACCTTGAAGGAGCGCCTCGAGGGCAACCGGGCGATCGTGGTCGGGCGCGCCGACGAGGAGCGCGTCGTCGAGCTGGGCGACGCCCTGACGGGGGAGCGGCTCCGCGCCGGGGACTCGGTGCTGATGGACTCCCGAACCGGCCTGTTGCTCGAGAAGCTTCCCCGCCCCGAGGTCGAGGACCTGGTCCTGGAGGAGGTGCCCGACATCTCCTACGAGGACGTCGGCGGCCTCGACAGCCAGATCGAAGCGATCACCGACGCCGTGGAGCTGCCCTTCTTGCACCGCGAGCTGTTCGTCGAGCACCGCCTGCCGGCACCGAAGGGGATCCTGCTCTACGGTCCTCCGGGCTGCGGCAAGACCCTGATCGCCAAGGCGGTCGCCAACTCGCTCGCCAAGAAGGTCGCCGAGGTCTCCGGGGACCGCAATGCGCGGTCGTACTTCCTCAACATCAAGGGCCCCGAGCTGCTCAACAAGTACGTCGGTGAGACCGAGCGCCAGATCCGCCTGGTGTTCCAGCGGGCCCGGGAGAAGAGCGAGGAAGGCGTCCCGGTGATCGTCTTCTTCGACGAGATGGACTCGCTCTTCCGCACCCGGGGGACCGGGATCTCCTCCGACATGGAGTCGACCATCGTCCCCCAGCTCCTCGCCGAGATCGACGGGGTCGAGACGCTGAAGAACGTGATCGTGATCGGGGCGTCCAACCGCGAGGACCTGATCGACCCCGCGATCCTGCGGCCAGGGCGCCTCGACGTGAAGATCAAGATCGAGCGGCCCGGAGCGGAGGCTGCGGCGGCGATCTTCGCGCGCTACCTGACTCCCGACCTGCCGCTCGACGAGGAGGAGGTCGCCTCCGCCGGCGGCGGCGACCGCGAGAAGGCGGTCCGGGCGATGATCGAGAGGACCGTGGCCGAGATGTACCGCGACGACGAGGCCAACCAGTTCCTGGAGGTCACCTACCAAAACGGCGACAAGGAGACGATGTACTACAAGGACTTCGCCTCGGGTGCGATGATCGAGAACATCGTGCGCCGGGCGAAGAAGCTCGCCATCAAGCGGGCGATCGCCGGCCGGGGACGGGGAATCCGCTCCGAGGACCTGCTCGACTCGATCCGCCAGGAGTACAAGGAGCACGAGGACCTCCCCAACACCACCAACCCCGACGACTGGGCGAAGATCTCCGGCAAGAAGGGTGAGCGGATCGTCTACATCCGCACCATCACCGCCCAAGGCGAGGAGACGACCGGGGGACGGGCGATCGAGCGGGTGGCGACCGGTCAGTACCTCTGACGCTTCAGGGGACGGCCGCCACCTTCAGCTCGGCAGACCAGCGCTGCAGCTGTGCCTCTGTGATGTCGGCGTAGCCACCTGGTCGACGGGTCGCCGTCGAGCTCCACACCTCGATCTCCGTCGGGTGATAGGTCCCGATGGCGGCAGGAACGACCGCCGCCCAGTCGATCGTCGGCCCGAGAACCTGGAACTCGAGCGGGGAGAGCTCGCGAGGCCGCGCAGACCAGGCTTGGTGGCGCAGCTCCTGGATCTCGTCGTAGATGGGAGCGAGGTCCTTCGGGAGCGGGACGTCGAAGTCCTCGTTGGCCACCACGGCGCGCGTGCCGAGCGCCTTGCGGAACGCGGCCATCACCTTGATCGAGAACGCAGAGTCGATCTGGTGGGTCTGCATGAGCATGAGCTCGTTGAACGGGAAGTCGACCGGGGTCAGCTTCCAGGCCGCGTAGTTGGAAGCGGCGTTGGACAGGCAGTTCTCGTACTGGGTGTCGGTATAGCCGGCCGCGATGAGGGTCGACGAATCGAAGAAGCTCCCCTGCCCGTTGTTGAACGGTTCGCCGCTGAACGACGAGCACGAGGTCACCGCCACCTCCCCGATGAGGTCGTTGCGGTCGTAGACCGTCGCCAGGTGGTCCTGCAGCTCGGTCCAGAGGCGGCTGTACTCCGGCTTCCAGAAGTCCGGGTACGACGCCGCGGTCCCGGTGTGGTGGTTGACCAGGCGCACGGAACCAACCGCTTCGAGCACCCACGCGGGGCTGTGCACGCCGGGGAAGACCCGAAGCTTGCCGACGAGCGGCGTCTTCGGGTACCTCTTGTTGTAGGCGCTGATCCTCTGGAGCGCCGCTTGGATGGCCGAGTCGTCGAACACCCCCGGTCTCGGCTCCAGCTCCTTCCATGTGGCCTGGATCACCGCTGCGGCGTACACGCCGGGATGGGTGCTCGCCTCCAGCAGCCGGTTGAGCGGCTCGCCGTCGGGGTTGTCGGTCCAGTTCATGTCGCCCATGGTCACCAAGCCGACGAGCGTCGGCTTGACGTGCCCTGTCCCTTGCGCCGGGCGCGCTGCAAGGCTCGCAGAGACGGTGAGATGTGGCGCCGTCGGCGTCCGCAACCCAGCCGAACGGCCCGTCTGGCCGCAGGCAGCCAGCGCAAAGGATGCGACGGCAACCGCGGCGACGATCTGGGGACCTCGGGATCGCCGGCTCACGTAGCGGATGGTAGCTCCGCCTCGTGTTGTCCGGGCAGCAGATGTGTCAGGTCTTGCTGCCGCCCTGACGACCGTAACAGCCACCTCGAGGACCATCGCGCCTCGCGCATCTCATGGCGCAGCCTTCGGCCGCAACCAAACGCCTGGCGTGAGCTGAGAGCCGGAAGCCGAGAGGACCTAGCGGCTCCGACGGGCCGGCTGCCGTGCCGTCCGCTGCGTCGGGCCTCGGAGTGGGCGGTGGGGCGTCCGGCCCTGGCCTTTCGCCGCCAACCGGCGCCTTGTCGACGGGCGCTTCGCCGTGACCGGGTGCTGGGTCCCGGGTGCGCCACGAGGCGAGCCAGTAGTAGTTGAGCTCGCACGTCCACCTCGACGGCGACCGGAGTGAGAGTCGATCACGTCCCATTCACGCTGGCGAGACCACGGCCGGTCAGTCACCTGCTCATCCTGACCGACCCGCAAGCTTCGACTTGCGACCCGGGGCTTGCTCACGCCGGCCTTCGACCCGCACCTCGACTAGGCCATCGGCCTGCGTCCATGGGGCGCAGAGCGACGCCCCAGAACGACCGCTCCGATGCGCCGCGAACGGGCGCATAGCGGCACATACGGAGCGCAGACTCGGGCTTGTGGGGCGGGGCCAGCGGACCGGCTCGGCGTTGATGGACTCAGAGATCGAGAATGAAGCGCAGCGCCCGCTCGATGGTGCGCAGCTCGTCGGGTGCGACGCGGCCGCGCCTGTGGCGAATGCGGGCGGTCGAGACGACCCTGATGTGGTCACATCTCGCATACGAGGGGTGCTCCAGGCCGCTGACGCCTGCTGCGATCTCGACATGGCTGCGCAACCCATAGTCCGTGGTGGTGACGGGCACGACGACGACGAGATCGCCAGGTCCGTTGTTGACGATGTCGCTGGAGACCACGACCGCCGGGCGCAGGAAAGCCGGCTCGTGGCCGACGGGGCGACCGAGGTCGACCTGGTAGATCTCACCCCGCCAGATCACCCGAGGGGATCCCACTCCTTGCGCTCGTCCTGGTACGCCTCCCACCGCTGGCGATCCTCGCGGAGTCGGCGGTAGTCGTCGCTCAGGCCACGAAGGAACTCCTGGCGTTCGAGGGCCTCGATAGCCGAGTGGACGACCTCCACGACCGTGGTCTGGCGGGACTTCGCCAACGACTGCAGGCGCTCGGAGTCAGGCCGGCGGACCCGCACGGTGGTGGTCTCTTCAGCGCCCATGGCAGTCAGTGTAGACGAAACGTAGACTCGCCATGGCGTGCAGGCGGTCCAGGCGCTCTAGCTCAGTCCCGCACGACGCAGAAGGTCGCGCCCGAACGACGGCGCCACCCATCGGGCATGGCCCAGATCGGCACGTATGGGGTCGCTGGACGGGCGTCAGGCGCGTTGACGGCATGTTCGGTTGAATCGGGCGAAGTGCTCGATCTGTCCCCTGCTCGACCTGCACGCCCAGGCGTGTGACGCCGGCAATGCGGACCCGATCAAGCTGGCCCGCTGGATGGTCCGGTTCCGCTTCGACGATCAGGACTTCTTCGAGGTGGACCCGGTCCGCTACGCGGATGCCCTGGGCGATCTCGGGCTGGCGGCGTACCGGCGCGAGGTGAAGCAACGGATTGAAGCTGGTGGTGGCGACTCGTTCGGCGCCAAATACGCCCAGGAGCGTCTGGCCATGCTCGACGGCGACGCGGAGGCCCTCGTCGGGCTGCTGGGCGGTGACCTGAGTCGGCCGTACCAGTTCATCAGGGTCGCCGAGGCCATGGCAGAGCTGGGCCGCGACGACGACATCCTGTCCCGAGGCTGCCTGGCAGGTGCCCGGGGCCCATCCGGACTGGGATCCGGGGCCGCAGCGGTGGTTGCGCTTGGCCGAGGCCCGTGAAGCGTCTGAGCCGGGCGATGCGCTCGACGTGTACCTTCGCCTAGCCGACCTCCAGCTAGAGACGACCGGAAAGGCGGGCTACGTGCGAGCAGTGGCGATCCTGAAGAAGGCAGCGCAGGCGGCCCGAGCGGCGGATCGCCAGGGTGAGCTCGCCGCGCACCTGGCGGGGTTGCGGGAGACGCACCGGCGGCGGCCGACGTTCATTGCCGTCCTCGACAAGGCTCGGCTGGAGTGAGGTAGTCGTCGAGGATCGTCGACGTGACAGCTGTTGCCGGTCCGGCGGGACCGGTTCAGGTCAGGTGACGATGACGAACCGGGCCTGTCCGCACGGAGCATCTCGAAGGGCGTGACGCAGCGGACGCCGACGCCGATGCAGGCATTGGGGATCTTGGTCTTCTTCGTGGAGTGGGCGACGACCTCGTGGGTGACCACCACGTGACGGTTGGCATGTTCGTGGGCAACCAGGTAGTCGTCCGCGTCTTGCAGGAAGGTCGCGACTGCTGCGGGCTCGTAGCCGGCGCCGTTTGCCCAGGTGCTCATGTCCTGCATGCTCGGCACCACGGCGGCGTCGGCTTCGAGGAAGAAGGCGTCGGGTCGTTCGCTGGCCCAGGTCGCGAGGTCGTCGTCGACGGCGTCGAGCTCGATGGCGACCTTGTCGATGCTGAAGGCGGTGCCTGCCTGGTGGGCGTGATCAATCCAGTCCCAGAACGCGGGGCAGAAGTGACGCCGTAGCGGCGGTTCTTGGCTTCGATGAAGACGTTCGTGTCGGGCAGCTAGGCCATCAGCCGGCTCCGAGCCGGCTGGCGAGCTCTCCCCGGGGGTCCGACCGGGTGGGGTCTCGGCGGACCCGTCGAACATCTGGACCCGCTACTGTCACCACCGTGTCAGGTGACGGACAGCCCCACGTCTTCGCCTGCGGAGGCTTCCTCCCGTTGCGGGGGGTTCCGCCGATGGTCACGGCGATGTTGGCGGCGACGGGACGGTCGCGGCCGCGCCTGTGCCTGGTGCCGACCGGCGACGAGAGCGACCTTCATTTCGTCGACGCTGCTCAACAAGCTTTTGCCGGCACCGGCGTCGAAGTGAGCTGCCTGCGGCTCTTCCCGATGCCCAACGTCGCCGATCCAGGCGACCTGCTGGCATCGTCGGATGCCATCTTCGTCGGCGGCGGCAGTACCGCCAACATGGTGGCGATCTGGCGGGCGCACCGCCTCGACGCGGTGCTGGGCGAGGCTTGGCGCTCCGGGGTGGTCCTTGGCGGCAGCAGCGCCGGCGCGCTGTGCTGGTTCCAGTCCGGCCTTACCGACTCATTCGGTCCCCAGCTCGAGCCGTGGAACGACGGCCTGGGCGTGCTCGTTGGCAGCTTCTGTCCCCACTACAACCGGCACCCCCGGCGGAGTCGCTACCTGGAAGAGGTCCGCTCGGGAGCGCTGCCAGCCGGCCTTGCCTGCAGCGATGGCGCCACCGCCCACTTCGTCGGCTCGGAGCTGGCCGAAGTACTGGTCGAGTCCGACGACGCAGGAGCGTGGCGGGTCATCCCGAACCCGGGCGGATCGCCCGCAGAGGTACCCGTCGACCTGCGCCCCATCGACATATGAGCAAGGCCTGGAAGTAAGGGCTACCGACGCCATCCTGTCGGCCCGCGGGCGACGCCGATGGAGCAATCCGAGCCGAACAAGCCGGTTCGCTACTGCGGCATACTTCGCGCGGGTGTAGTTGCTCGGACTCCGAGGAAGATCGGGACCTGGGTGTAGACGGGCTGCTGGTCTTCGGGCAGGGGGCTGGCCTTGGGCTCGGCGATCTCGTCGATGACGAACCCGGCGTGGATGAGCGCATTGAGGTTTGGAGAATGAGGAAGCACTTGCCAATACCAGGATCGAGGCTGTCCTCAGCTGAGAGCGAGTCCCGGCGGATCGGGCGGTTGGGGTGTAGCGGCTGGGCGTTGCCGGGTGGATGGGCCCGCTCTCCGGCTTGGTGGTGGGAGCTGGCGGTCGATCTGTTCGGCCCAGCGCCGCATCGTTGCTCGGAGTCGGGTGACGTCGGGGCTGGGGAGTCCGTATCGGGTGAACTCCTGGTCGGGGTAGCGGTCGATGGCTCGGAGGGCGTCGGCGAGAATGGCGGGGCGGAAACCGGGGTCGGTGTCGGCGCCGAGTCGGAGGAGGTCGGCGGGGTGGTAGCGGCCGCTGGCCAGGATGCCGGCGACGTCGAGGTAGTCGCGGGCCTCGCCCCGGCTGAAGAGGGCTGCCACCTTGGAGCCGACGGCTTCGGTCTCGCTGATGACCGGTCCGAGCGACATGGTGGCCGGGGCGTGGCGGCGGGCGTCGGCGGCCAGGTCGACGTGGACCTCGTCTCCGGAGGGGTGGCGGAGGGTGAGGCGGGCGAAGGTGCCAGCGCGTCGCAGGACCGTCACGTGCATGCCGTCGGCCTCCCAGGCGGTGGTCGCTGCTTGGACCGCCTCGGTGAAGCGGTCGGTGTCCCACTGGTCGGTGAACAGGTCGATGTCGTCGCTGGGGCGGGTGACGAGGCCGTGGGCTTGGAGGGCGTAGCCGCCGGCGAGGGCGAACCCGTAAGGCTCGAGGGCTGCGAGGCCGATGGTGGCGACCCGCTGCTGGTGGGTGTCCATGGTTCAGGCGGCGGAGCGGAGCTGGGGGAAGCGGTCCTCCCATGCGTCGCGCACGCGTTGTGGGAGCCAGAGCGTCGCCCACAGCGCGGCGAGGGACGGGCCGTGGATCCAGGCGCAGAGCTCCTCGGGGTTGGAGGTCTCCCGCAGGACGCGCTCGTAGAGGATGCGCCGGTCGGTGAGGTCGGCCAGGTCGTAGGTCCGCGGCGGTCCCCAGTCGATGGAGCGGGGCAGCTCGAGGTGTCCGACGACGGGACCGGCGAGCTCGTC
Organism: Actinomycetes bacterium; assembly: GCA_021819345.1. Lineage (GTDB taxonomy): Bacteria > Actinomycetota > Acidimicrobiia > Acidimicrobiales > Palsa-688 > JAKAQB01. The sequence continues at coordinate 9,095 of JAKARG010000061.1, forward strand.
CCAGTGCTCGGGTGGGGCCGGGTAGGGGCGATGCTCGCTGTAGCTTGTGGCGACGGGCCCGGCGCTCGCTTCTTCCTTCCGCACGGCTGACAGGCTACGACGCCGTCGATGCCGGCAACCGGCCGGGCGCGATTGAGCCGTGCTGGCTGCCGTCAACGGGTGCGGATACGCGTCGACGGCGTGGCGTGCTGGGCGTAGCGGTTGGTGTCGATCCAGCAGCGGATCTCCTCGACGTCGAAGCGGACCAGACCTCCAACCTTGACGTAGGGAATGCGTCGTTCGGCGACGAGCCGGCGGACGTGGCGGGTGGTGATGCCGAGCTGTTCGGCGAGCTGTTCGATGGTGAAGAGGTGGGGGACGATCTCGTTCGTGGTCACGGTTGGGTCTCCGGTGTGGTGGCGGTTGCTCTCGGTGAGGGCCTCCCGATCGCCAGCAGCCCGGCGCCGATGGTCCTTTGACGAGTAACCAACGGGCGGTCCACCCTATTGACCGGTCACGTCCTCACCTGTCACACACCACCACCCTCACCGTAACGCAACCTCTCCCGTCACCGTCAAGCAATATTTGTTTTTCACCTTTATTCACCGCTATTGTCTTTCCTTTACCGCTCACCATTTTGTCCCTCCACAACCCAGCAATCTCCTGCTACAACAAACCAACGGCTCAAACACGATTTCAACCTTTCGGTTGTGGTCGGAGCCCGGTGCCGGCAGGGAGGAGTCGGCAGGTCTGGTGGCGTGGATGCGGATGATGGGGGTCGAGTCGGTGGCCTACCACCGTGCGACGGTGCTCGAGCGCGGCTACGACTTCCCCGGCAAGGCGCTCGCCTACTACGCGTCCCGGGCGGAGACGCCGCTGGTGTGGGGCGGCCAGGGAGCGGCCCGCCTCGACCTCGCCGGGGCGGCGACGTCGGCCGCCTACGAGGCGGTCTTTGGGCCGGGCGGCGCCCGCCTTCCGGGGACCGGTGAGCGCTTGGTGTCGTCCCGACGGCCGGGGATGGAGTTGGTGATCTCGGCGCACAAGTCGGTGGCCGAGTTGGGGGTGACCGGCCGGGGGGAGGACATGCATCTGTTCATGGACGCGGAGCGGGATGCCACCGTCGCCTACCTCGAAACGGTGACGAGAAATGGTGGCGGCCGGCGCGGCCGGGCGGCTGTCCCGACCGCAAGATCAGGTCTGGCTTACGCGGTCACCCGGCACGCAACCTTGCGGGCGGGGGACCCGTGCCCGCACGATCATGTGCTGGTCGCCAACGTCGTGGAGATGCTCGACGGGGCCGGTGGGTGGAAGGCGGCGACCACCGCGTTGTGGCGTGAGCATCTCCACGCTGCGACCCAGGTCGGCAGGGTCGCGGCGGCAGCGAAGGCGGTCGAGTTGGGCTACGGGATCGCAGCCGACAGCGGCCCGTCGGGACGGTTGCGGCACTGGCGGATCGCCGGGATCGGCGACGAGATCTTGGAGTTGTACTCGAAGCGTGCGGCGGAGATCACGGCCGCGGTCGAGGAGCGGGGGATCGACACCTACCGGGCTCGTGGTGTGGCCGCCCGGACCACTCGGACCGCGAAGCGCCATGTCCCGGCGGGGGAGCTGGTGGCCCGCTGGCGGTCGGAGTTGGCGTCGATCGGCTGGACCCCGGATCGCCTCACGGCGTCGATCACCGCCGCTTCGCAGGCCCGGATCGCCGGCGAGCCGAGCCTGGCCGAGGTGCACCGGGTCCTCGGCCTGGTCTTGGCTGATGACGGGCCCTTGGCCCGGATGAAGGTGTTCTCCCGACGTCATCTGCTCGTCGAACTGGCCCCGCTCCTCTACGGGTGGGACCCCCGGCTGGTCGACGCTGTCGCCGCACGGGTGTTGGCCGATCCCGACGTGATCCCGCTGGTCGGGGTGGCGGGGGCGATCGAACCGGTCCACGCGCTCGCGTCGGTGATCGCCCGAGAGGGGGTCATCGCCGGGCGGATCGCCGCCAGCCTGGACCGCACCGACG
>JAKARG010000062.1:0-10040 GCA_021819345.1 Actinomycetes bacterium
TGCACCGCCCGGGCGAGCGGATGCTCCGAGGCGGTCTCGGCGGCTGCGGCGAGCGCCAGCACGGCCTTGCGCCCGTCGTCGTGGGATCCGTCCCCGTCCCAGTGCCCGTCCCCGGCCCGGTTCTTGTCGTCGTCTGCGTCGACGTCGCCGTCGCCGTCTGCGTCGACGTCGACGACCTCCACGACTTCGGGCCGTCCGAGGGTCAAGGTGCCGGTCTTGTCGACCACGACGGTGCCCAGTCGACGGACCCGCTCCAGGACCTCACCCCCCGAGACGAGCAGGCCCAGTTCGGCGCCCCGTCCGCTGCCGACCATCACTGCGACCGGGGTGGCGAGGCCGAGAGCACAGGGGCAGGCGACGACGAGCACCGCGACGGCGGGCACCAACGCCGCCACCAGGGAGTGGCCGCTCGCCAGCCACCCGGCGAAGGTCAGCGCAGCGACGGCGAGGATGATCGGCACGAACACGGAGGAGACCCGGTCCGCCAATCGCTGGGCCTTGGACTTCTCCACCTGGGCCCGCTCGACGAGCGCCATGACCCGGGCGAGCGTCGAGTCCGCTCCTGTCCTGGTCACCTCGACCTCGAGCGGTGATAGCCCATTGACCGTGCCGCCGGTCACCTCGTCCCCCGCAGTCTTGGTCACCGGAACGCTCTCACCGCTCAGCATCGACTCGTCGAGCGCGCTCGACCCGCTGACGACGACCCCGTCGGCGGGGAGCGCCTCGCCGGGACGGACGAGCACCACATCACCAGCCCGCAGCGTCTCGACTGCGACCTCGATCGTCTCGGTCCCTGCCGTCACCCGCGATCCTCTTGGCGGTGGTCCCGCCGCCCGTGGTCCTGCCGCCCGTGGTCCCGCCTCCCGTGGTCCCGCCGCCCGTGATTCCGCCGCCCCCGGCGGTCCGGACCGGGCGACCAGGTGCGCGACCCGAGGGGTCAGGGAGGCGAGTGACTCGATCGCCTCGCCGGCGCGGCGGCGGGTGAGCACCTCCAGGTACTTGCCGACCGAGATCAGCGTCACGATCACCGCAGCGACGTCGAAGTAGGTGGGCTTGCCGGGAAGCAATGCCGTCGCCGCAACCGAGTAGAAGAACGCCACAGCGGAGCCGAGCGACACCAGCGTGTCCATATTGGCGCTGCGATGGAGCAAGCTCGACAATGCCCCCCGATGGAAGTCTGCGCCGACCCAGGCGAACACCGGAAGGCTCAGCGCCAGCTGTGCATAGGGCGACCAGCTGCCGGCCCCGAACCCGTAGGCCAAGACGAGCACTGCTGCACTGCCCACCGTGCCTACGGCAAGCCTGATCCGTCGCCGGCGCAGGTCGGCGGCCCGCCGGGCCCGGCGTACCGCCGCATCCTCGGCGGGGTCCGCCACTGCGAGCGTGAGGGTTGCGTGGTACCCGGCTGCCTCGACGGCTGCCTCGAGCGCCTGCCGATCCAGTTCGTGGCCCTCGGCGAGCTCGACCGTCGCCGACTCGGTCGCGAGGTTGACCCGTGCCCCGGCGACGCCGTCCACCGACGACAGTGCGCGCTCGACCCGCCGCACGCACGAGGCGCAGGTCATGCCCTCGACGGCCAGGTCATAGGCCACTGGAGGCTGTTCGACCGTCGGGTGGGTCATTGAACCTTCCACTCCTCCAGCACATGCCCTCCTACGGAGTCCTGCTCAGGCCTGCAGCAACCGCCCGATCGCGTCGGCAGCCTCCTTCACCTTGGCTGCGCCTTCGAGGCCGCCGGCTGCGGCGGCCTCGGCCACGCAGGTCCCGATGTGGGCCTCCAGCAACCCGAGAGCGACCGCGTGCAGGGCCTTGGTCGCAGCGGTCACCTGGGTCAGGATGTCGATGCAGTAGCGGTCCTCCTCCACCATCCGCTGCAGCCCACGAACTTGGCCCTCTATGCGACGCAGACGCTCGAGGTACTGATCCTTGTTGGCGCTGTAGCCGTGCACGGGAATCTCCGGCTCACTGGGCGATAACCATACCCTGGTAGGGTACCAAGCGGTTGAACGAGGCACCGACTACCTCGACGCCGAAGCGCTCCTCGCCGGGAGCCTGCAGTGTCGTTGGAGGTGGGGAGCCCGACGCCCGACGCCCGAGGTCCTGTGCCCGCCGGCTGGGGCCTTCCGGCTCGCCGCCGCCCGCCGGCTCTGCACCTGCCGGCTCGGGGCCCGCCCTGAACCTGTCGCAGGGTTGGGCTATGATCGAACATACGTTCGTTCTCGACGCAGCGAGAGCCTTCCTGTCGGTGTCGCCTCGGCGGCGGTCGGATCGGTCTGGTGCGCAATGTGCGAGAGCCTCGAAGCGCTGTGCAAGGCGGTTGTCGGTTTCGCCGTCGGCTTCGATGCAGCGGCGATCAGCCCCGCTGTGGCCGGGGTGGTCGTGGAGCGTTGCACGAGCATGGAGGCGTCGATCAGCGCAGTGAAGGTCCTGGCGGCTGCACGGATGGCCGAGTCGGACAGCTGGAAGCGTGAGGGCTGTCGTTCTCCTGCGGAGCAGCTCGGTCGTAAGGCGCGGATGAGCCCGAGCGCAGCCCGTCGGGCCCTGGAGACCGGCAGGAGGCTCGCCCGTCAACCCGAGGTCGCCCAGGCTGCACTCGGCGGCGAGCTGAGCTCGGCTCAGGCGGAGGCGGTCTCCGATGGGGTAGCCGCGGACGGTTCGAAGGCGGGGGAGCTGTTGGATGCTGCTCGTAGCTCGACGATCGGCGAGCTGAACGAGCAAGTCGCCCAGGTGAAGGCGGCTGCGACCGACGCAGAAGAAGCCCACCGGCGGTTGCAAGCCAAGCGCAGCCTCCGACGCTGGGTCGATCGGGACGGGGCATGGCAGTCGCATGCGACGGGGTTGCCCGAAGACGGCGTTCGGCTCTGGAGGGTGCTCGACCCCATGCGTCGTCGGCTGAACCTTCTTCACCGTCGATCTGGCGTCGAACCAGAGAGTCTGGAGGCGTTGGACTACGACGCCTTGATGACTCTGGCCGCGGTGGCAGCCGGAGGCGAGGCCGAACTGAGCTTCGCCGACCTGCGGGAGCTCGGGTTGTTCCCTCAGTTCGACGAGCCAGACGTCGGGTCGGCTTCCGCGGCGGAGTCGTACCAGGCGGAGTCGTGCGCAGCGGACGAGCCAGGTCCCGTGGCGGACCCGCCGATCGCCGCTGGGTCGCAGATGAGGGTGGCCACCGACTGCGACGGAGAAGGCGCCGACGGACAGGGTTCCGACAGACAGGGTGCCGACGGAGCACCCGGGGAGGGCTTTGTCGGGGTGCCCGGAGCCACCACCTCCGGGATCGCCGGAGCGTCCGCTGTCTCCGATCCCGACCCACCCACCGCCCCTGCTCCTCCACAGGATGCTGGTCGCGCACCGGACCCGGTAGCGAGTGGTGGTCCTGGGTGCCGAAGTGAGGACGCTGTCGCGGAGATAGGTGGTGCTCGGGACCTGCCGGGGACCGGGGTGTCCGGGGCGCCGAAGGCGAAACGACTTGCAGGCAGCCCGATGCAGATCATGGTCCGGGTCGACCTCGACGCGCTGCTGCGCGGCGTGGCACTCGAAGGTGAGCTCTGCGAGATCGCCGGATGGGGTCCAGTGCCGGTCTCGGTGATCGAACGCCTCGGGGAGAGTGAGAACCCCTTCCTCGTCGGTGTTCTCACGAAGGGAACCGAGGTGGTCGGCGTCTACCACCACCGCCGGCGACCCAACAGCGTGCAGCGGTCGGCCCTCGACTTCGTCCAGCCCACCTGCCAGGTGAAGGGATGCCCGGTTCGGGCTGGCCTGCAATACGACCACCGGGAGGACTGGTCGCGCACCAAGTTCACCGTCTACGACCTGCTCGACCGACTCTGCCCTCACCACCATCGCTTGAAGACCGAGAGGGGGTGGGCACTGGTCGAAGGGGTCGGGAAGCGTCTCTTCGTGCCCCCCGACGACGGCCGGCACCCTCGTCACGGCCACCCTGCTCCGTCGGTTCCCCGCTGGGCTCCGCCCCCCACTTCGTTCCCCGCCCCGCCCCCCACTTCGCCGATCGACAGCTCCGACGCAGAGCAGTCCGGAGACGCCGGATCTCGCCTCGACGAGCTGTACGGACGAGCACGAGGTGCCACCAGGGCGAGCGTTGCCGAGCTCGCCAAGAACCCCGAGGTCGGTCCCTCGTGAAGGGTGTTCCTGGTTGTGCCAACACCGCTCGTCGTCTGTGTGAGCGTCTCGGTCGGAGTGTCCATACTCGGGATCACGCCTCCTCCCGGGCGCTGAACGTCAACGGCCATCGGGGTCTCCCCCCGTGGCCCCGGCAGATCCTGTTGGGCCCCTCCGTGACGCTGGGTGGCTGGGCCTCTTCGTCCGGGGCACCTACCTTGTCCGGTGTGGGCATCCCGCAGGCCGGCGAGCGGCCCGAAGCGGGCGGGGCAGGCGAGCCTGACGAGCGGTCCGAGGCCGACCAGCAGGACGAAGCCAGCGGGGCGCCTGCCCCGAGCCGGCCCACCCCGGGCCGGACCACCCCGGGCCGGACCACCCCGAGCCGGTCCGTTCCGAGCCCGCCCGAGGCCCGACTGGCGCGGATGAAGCTCACTGCTGCTGGCTTCCTCACCATTGCCGCAGCGATCTTCGTCGGCTCCACGCTCGGCCTCGAGCCCTCGACCCTACGGGGGTACCTGCTCGCCGGATCGGAGGCGGCGATGGTCGGTGGGCTCGCCGACTGGTTCGCGGTCACCGCACTGTTCCGCCGACCGCTCGGGCTCCCGATCCCCCACACCGCTCTCGTCCCTCGCAAGAAGGACGAGCTCGCCACCAAGCTCGGTGAGTTCGTCACCGGCTACTTCCTCACTCCGGACGTCCTCGAGTCCCAGGTGGTGGAGTCCCGGGTGGTGGATCGGGTCGGTCTGTGGCTGGCGGACCCCGACCACGCAGCCCGGCTCGCCGGCGGGGTGATGTCGGCGCTGGCCGACGTGCTCGGCTCCTTCGATCCCGCAGGGCTGGAGGAGCCGATCCTGGACCTCGTCCGCCGCCACCGCGGACCACGCTCTTGGGCTCCAGCCCTCGGCGGGCTCCTCGCGCGGGCGGTGGACGGGGGTGCGCAGCGGCCGCTCGTCGACCTCCTCGCCGCCCGCTGCCGGGAGTACCTGGCTGCCCACGAGGCATCTCTGCACCCGATGGTGAAGCGCTTCGTGGAGGAACGCAACTGGTTGACCGCCCTGATGACCACCGACCGGCTGGTCACCAAGCTCCTCCGAGACGTACAGCTCGAGTTGGCGAAGATCGAGCAGCAGCCCGACCACCCGGTCCGCGTCGCCCTGGAGGACCTGCTCCGCCGGCTGGCGTTCGATCTCCGCCACGACCCCGACGCCGTCGCCCGGGTCGACGGCCTGCTGGCGAAGCTGGTGGACGATCCGCAGGCGACGGCGGTGGTCCGCTCGGCACTCGGCGACGCGTTGGACGGCTTACGCCGGTCGATGGTCGACCCCGGTGGTCCGCTCGCCGCTCGGGTGGCCGCCGCCGTCGCCGAGCAGGGACGCCGGGCGGTCACCGACGTCAGGTTCCACGACGAGCTCGAGGGCGGTCTCCGCCGGGTGGTGGCCTGGGTGGTGGGTCGCTACGGCGGGGAGGTCACCGAGCTGATCCGCCGGCAGGTCGAGGCCTGGCCCGCCGAGGCTGCGTCGCGACGGATCGAGCTGGCCGTCGGGCGGGACTTGCAGTACATCCGGCTCAACGGGACGGTCGTCGGGGCCATCGCTGGCCTCGTGATCCACGCCGCCGGATCGTTGCTCGCCAGAGCTTGAGCCGGGCCGGCGGGTAAGAGCGGCCGGTAGCGCCGGCGGGTAAGAGCGGCCGGCAGTGCCGGCGGGTAGGAACGGCCGGTATTGCCGGCGGGTAGGAACGGCCGGTAGCGGCGGAGAGCGCCGGCTGGCGGGCAGGGTAGGCCAGACCAGGCGAGCGGGGTCGGTGGGATCAGGAGAGGCCGGCGGCGGTGGCGCCGACGGCGGCGGTGACGGCCGGGGACAGCGTGATCGGCGGTGAGGAACCGCCGGTACCGGGGGTGGTGGCCCGCTCAGGCGGTCAGGGCCATGGCGGCGTGGAGGGCGACCCCGTGGACCATCGCCGGCTCGTCGACCATCATCCTGTTGGAGTGGTTGGGCGCCGGGTTGGGGTCGTCGCTCCGGGCCACCCCGAGGAACGCCATCGATCCCGGTACCCGTTGCAGGACGTAGGACCAGTCCTCGGCACCCATCACCGGGGTGGGCATGGCCAGGACGTTGGCGTCGCCGAGCAGGGCGGACGCGGTCGCCAGCGTCCGCTCTGCTGCGCCGGCGTTGTTGACCGTCACCGGGTAGCCGTTGTCGACCATCTCGACCACCGCGGTGCAGCGGTGGGCGGCGGCGATGTGCTCGGCTACCTCCCGGAGCCCCTCCATCACCCGCGCCCGGCTCGCGTCCGACACCGCTCTCATCGTGCCGTCGCAGACGGCCACCTCGGGGATCACGTTGAAGGCGGTCCCGGTCTGGATGCGGGTCACGGTTAGGACCGCCGGGTCGAAGGCCGGCACCCGCCTGGTGATCATCGCCTGCAGGGCGCTCACTATCTCGCAGGCCACGGGGATCGGGTCGATCGCGTCGTGTGGCATCGAGGCATGGCCACCACGACCGGTGACGGTGATGCGGAACTCGTCCGCCGAGGCCATCAGGGTGCCCGCTCTGGTGGTGATCAGCCCGGAGGGGAGGTTGGCGATCGCGTGGATCGCGAACGCTCGGTCGATCGGGCCGTGGTCGTCGAGCAGGCCCTCGTCGAGCATCAGCTTGGCCCCTCCGTGGCCCTCCTCCCCCGGCTGGAACATGAGCACCACCCGGCCCCGCAGCTGCGCCCGGCGCTGGCGGAGCAGGCGCGCCGCACCCACCAGCATCGCCACGTGGGTGTCGTGGCCGCAGGCGTGCATTCGCCCGTCGACCTCCGAGGCGAACGGGAGCCCGGTGTCCTCCGGCATGGGCAGGGCGTCCATGTCGCCCCGGAGGAGAGTGGTGGGTCCGGGTTCGTCCCCATCGAGCACCGCAACGACCGAGGAGACGCTCGTGCCGGTCGAGACTCGCAGGTCGAGACCGTCGAGGGCCTCGAGGATCGTCTGCTGGGTGCCGGGCAGCTCGTTGCCGATCTCGGGGTGGGCGTGGAGGCGCCGGCGGAGGTCCACGGTGTCCTCCAGCAGCTGGCCTGCGTCCCCGAGAAGGCTTCGGTCCACCTCGGGGGCCTCGGTTGCTTGGCTGGACTCGGGCACTGGGTCCCTCCCTCTGTCGGTCTCGCCGCCCACCATAGCCACGCGAGGATTGGGGGAGAGGACCGGTGGCCGGACCCGAGCCGACGGCGGCTACCGGGAGCGGATTGCCGGGGAGGACGGTGCGGCGGGACCTGCGATCGCTCCCCGTAGCATTGAGGGGACATGGACCCGCTGAGCGTCGACGAGCTGGCCCAGATCGTCGGCGGTGAGCTGCGCGGCGGCCGCCGAGCGGTGGCACCGGTCGAGGTGGCGACGATCCATTCCGAGAGGATCCACCGGGCCAGCGCCTTCTTCGCTCTGCCCGGGTCGCGAAGCGATGGTCACTTCTTCGTGGGCGACGCCTTTGCGAACGGGGCGGTCGCCGCCGTGGTCGCCCGTGACAGGGTCCCGCCCGAGGATGCCGCCCGCGGCGCGCTGATCGAGGTGGACGACCCCCTGCTCGCCCTGCAGGCGCTGGCGGGGTGGTGGCGGCGACGGCTCCGAGGGGTGGTCGTCGCAGTGGTCGGCAGCAACGGCAAGACGGTCACCAAGGACGCCCTGGTCCACTTCGCCGGCTACCGGTACCGGGCAGCGGGTAGTCCCGGCAGCTACAACAGCCAGGTGGGGGCCCCGCTCGCCGTCCTCGCCCTGCCTGCGGACGTCGAGGTGGCGGTGATCGAGGCCGCCGTGTCCGACCCGGGTGAGATGGCTCGTCTGGAGTGGGTGGTGGCACCGGAGCACGTATTGGTCACCAACCTCGGCTCCCGATGGTCCTCTCATTTTCCCGACCGGGTGTCGCACGCGACCGAGATCCTCTCGATGGCGGCCAATCTCGGCCCCGGCTCTTGGCTCCTCCTCGGCGAGGAATCGCCCGAGCTCGCCTCGGTGGCGGTCGGCGACGCCCGCCGGCTGGTGTCGGGCTCGGACCCCGACCTGCCGGCTTTCGGCCCGGCGACCAGGCTTCCCGGAGGTCTCGGGACAGACGTCACCTTCCCCGACGGGACCAGCGGGTCGGTCTTCGTACCGACGCCTTCGGATGCCGTGCTCGCAGACGTCCGCAACGCCATCAGTGCAGCCTGGCTGCTCGGGGTTGGCCCAGCCGAGCTGCTCGAGGCGGCCAGCAGCTACCTGCCCACCTCGAGCCGGACCGAGATCTGGCGGAGCCCGGCCGGGGTGACCGTCGTCCGGGAGGTGGCGAGCCCCGACCCGATCGCAATCCGATCGGCGGTGAGGGCGGCGGCACGGCTGGCGGCTCCGGGACGGCGGACGGCGGTGGTGCTCGCCGAGGACCTGGACCACCCGAGCCCGGAGTCGGCCGCATCCTTCGCCGCTGCCGTCGTCTTCGAAGGAGCGACCGCCCTCTGGGGGCTCACCGTCGGCTCCCATCAGATCGTGGCCGACGCCGTGCGCGCCATCGACCCTTCCGCCGACGTGCGCCTCGTCGAGGGCCTCGACCAGCTCCGCGGCGTCCTGGTCGGAGCCTCCGTGCCCGGCGACGTGGTCGTCGTGCAGTCACCACGAGAGCGTGGCGTCGGTGACCTGAGCGTGGCCCTCGCCGAGTCGATGGCCCCCACTCGCTTGTACCTCGACCTTGCTGCGCTGGAGGACAACGTCACGGCCTTCCGCCGACTGGTCGGCCCCTCGGTGAGGATCATGGGGATGGTGAAGGCCCTCGCCTACGGGACCGACTCGGCGGTGGTGAGCGGCGTGCTCCAGGGCGCAGGGGTGGACGCCCTCGGCGTCGCCGGGGTCGACGAAGGGGTGGCGCTGCGCCGCGCGGGGATCGCCGTTCCCATCCTCGTGCTCCTCGGGACGGCGAGCGAGATGGGAAAGATGCTCCGGTACCGGCTCACGCCGCTCGTCTACGGGACCGAGCTGCTGGAGGCGGTGGTCGCCGCCGGCAAGGCTGGCGAGGAGGTCTCGGTGCACCTGGAGGTCGACAGCGGCATGCACCGGACCGGCTTCGCCCCAGACGCCGCAGTCGATGCTGCCCGCCGTCTGGCCGACACCCCCGGAGTCGAGGTCGCCGGGCTCATGACGCACCTGGCATCAGCTGACGACCCGAACGAGGACGCCTCGACCGCCGATGCCCTGCGGCGCTTCAGGAGCGTCGCCGACGCAGTCACCGCCGGCGGGATCGGCGGCCTGGTCCGCCACGCAGCGGCGACGGCGGCGACGATCCGGATCCACGAGGCGCGCTTCGACATGGTGCGCATCGGCCTCGGCCTCTACGGGGTCCAGCCCTCCTCGGCTACCGAGCAGGTCCTCGAGCTCCAGTGCGCGCTCGGCTTGGTCTCGCGCATCGTCGAGGTAATCGAGGTTCCCGCCGGCGAGCGGGTCGGCTACGGGGGGACCTACACGGCTCCAGCGGGTGGCCGGCGGGTCGGGGTGGTCCCGGCCGGGTACCACGACGGTGTCCCGCGCAGCGCCTCCAACGCCGCAGCGGTGCTGGTTGCCGGAGCCCGGTGCCCGATCGTCGGCCGGGTGTCGATGGACTCGATGGCCGTCGACCTGACCGGCTGCCCGGAGGCGGTCGTCGGCACCGACGTGCTCGTCTACGGCCGCCAGCACGGCTGGTCCCTGCCGCCCGAGGAGCTGGCCGCCTCGTCGGGGACCATCGCCCACGAGCTGCTCGCCCGGCTCGGTCCGAGGGTCCAGCGGATCCTCACCCGCTACTGAAGGCGGGGCGCAGGGGGGCGCGCGGGCGCAGGCGGGGGGCCGGGCACAGGGTGAGGAGCCGGGGCGCGAGCGGAGCGCCGGGGCGGGAGCCAGGCAGCCGGGGGGCCGGGGCGCGGGCGGGGGAGGCGGGCCAGCCGGG
>JAKARG010000062.1:10050-10967 GCA_021819345.1 Actinomycetes bacterium
GGGGCACAGGGAGCCGGCTCGGTAGGCTCGGCGGTCGTGCGAGTGGCCCTGCTCTTCGGCGGACCCTCCCCGGAGAGGGGCATATCGCTCAACTCGGCACGCTCGGTCGCCGACCACCTGGAGGGCCCGGGGATCGAGCTGGCCGAGCTGCTCTACTTCGACCTCGCCTGCCGCGCTTACCCCGTGAGCAGGCCCTTGCTCTATTCCAACACGCCCGACGACTTCGACTTCAAGCTGCCGTCGGCCATGTTGCCGCTCGAGCCGATCGAGTTGGCTGCCCGTCTGCGCACCTGCGACCTGGCCTTCCCGGCGATGCACGGTGCCTTCGGCGAGGACGGGGGAGTCCAACGCCTGATGGAGGAGTCCGGAGTCCCCTACGTCGGGTCGTCGCCGGAGGCCTGCGCCGTGGCCTACGACAAGCACCTCTCGGCCGGAGCGCTGTCGGAGTCGGGGATCCGGACGGTCCCACACGTGCTGGTCTCCGCCGGCGACGATCGGGACGCAGTCGCCGACGCCCTGGCCGGGCTGGTCCCCCCTCGGTCCGTCGTGGTCTCCAAGCCGGTCGCCGGCGGGTCGAGCCTCGGGGTGGTCGTGCACCGGCCCGAGGGTGACCTGGTGGGCGGGGTGCTCGCCGGCGCGGCGCGCTTCGGGCAGGTGATCGTCCAGCCCTGGGTGGAGGGCACCGAGGTGACCACGGTTGTCATCGAGGGCCCTGCGGGTCCGGTAGCTCTCCCCCCGGTCGAGGTCGAGCTGCGGGAGCGCAGCGGCTGCGGCCACCAGATCCTCGCCTACCGCCACAAGTACCTGCCGAGCGAGGACAGCCGCTACCACTGCCCGCCCCGGTTCTCCGCCGAGGTGGTCGAAGCGGTACGTGCGACCGCAGAGCGGGCGTTCTCCTCGCTCGGGCTCCGGGACTT
>JAKARG010000063.1 GCA_021819345.1 Actinomycetes bacterium
GGAGGACATCTGGGGCCTCGTCGGGGTGCACCCGGCGCAGCACGTAGGCATAGATCGCCTGGAAGTTGGTCCGGTACAAAACGGCGAAGCGCTCGCTCGGGCCTCTCGCCGGCTCGGTCCCACTCATCGGGTCGGTCCCACACCTACTACACGCCACCCCGACCCCAAAATCTTACAGCCGAGCCGAAGATCGGCCCCGGACCCCGGGTGGAGCAGGGGCCGGCCGAGGGGTCGAGGGGCAGCGAGCGCTCGGCATCGAGCCTGGGATCCCAGCCGCCCGGATCGGCGCTGGCAGCACCCGTCGCAGTGGGTCCCGGGGGAGCCTGCCGGGACGTGAAGCCCACCCGCCGGGGTTCCGGGGGAGCCTGCCGGGAGCGGCACGTCCGGCCGGGCGCAGGTGCTCCTCAGCGCGCCGGCGGCTCCAGCACGAGGCGGTAGACGTTGGTCTCCCGGCGCTCGAAGCCGAGCCGCGCGTAGAGGCGGTTGGCCGCCTCCCGGGACGGGCGTGAAGTGAGCTCGAGGGTCTTGGCCCCAGCGCCGGCGGCCAGTTCCACCGCCCTCGCGGTCAGGGCCTCGCCCACCCCCCGCCCACGAGCTAGCTCGTCGGTGACCACGTCCTCGATCCAGGCACGAACCCCGGTCGGGATCGAGAACACGGCGAGGGTGAGGGTACCGATTATCCGGCCCGCCCCGGCCGGGTCGGCCTCCTCGTCGTCGACCGCCACGAGAAGACGGGTAGTGGGCGAGGAGACGATCTCGGCGAGCGAGGCAACCGTGGGCGGCGCCGCGGAGCTGGAGAGCTGCGGCAGCAGGCGGCCGATGTCGGCCACCAAGGCCTCGTCGACGTCCTCGACGTCGACGACCTCCCTCACCCGGACCACGGAGGGCGAGCGTAGTCGGGGCGCTCCCCACCGGCGCCGCCCGAGCCGCCTCGCTGGCAGCGCGGGCACCAGTACAGGTACCGCGCGTCACGGCCGTGGCGTTCACCGACGATCGCGCTCCCGCAGCGCCGGCAGGGGCGGCCGGCCCGCCCGTAGACCCATGTCCTCTCCTTCCCCCCGCCGAAGTCCCGGGCGACCGCCGAGCTGCGGGCGTTGGCGGCCATGATCCTCGTCGCGGTGGTCACGAGGCGCACCAGCGCCTCCAGCTCGAGCGACGCAGCCGGGAGGTGGGGATCGACCCGGCAGACGAAGAGCGCCTCGCAGCGGTAGATGTTGCCGATGCCCGAGACGAACTGCTGGTCCAACAGCAGCTCCCCGACGCTCGGTGAGCCCCCTACACGGGCCGCAGCGCGCCGGGCGAGCTCGGCCGGCTCGATCTCCCCGGCGAGCACGTCGGGGCCGAGGCGACGCAACGAGGGCTCCGCCGCCAGGGCGGCCCGGTCGAGCAGCTCGACCACCGGGGCGTTGAAGCACACGGCGGTGCGCTCCCCGCACTCGAGGACCACCCTCGCCTGGCGGGCCGGCTTCCGCCACCGCTCGCCGGTCGGGTACAGGTGCCAGGACCCGGTCATCCGCATGTGGGTGTGCAAGGTGGCCCCCCCGCTGAAGCGGACCAGCAGGTGCTTGGCGCGCGCCTCGACCGCCTCCACCCGCTGGCCGACCAGCGCCCCGAGCTCGACTCCGGCGACCGTCGAGCGCGCCGCAGTGAGCTCCCTGCCGGCGAGCCAGCGGCGCAGGGTGGTCGCAGTGCGGAAGATGGTGTCGCCTTCGGGCATCAGCGTCCGTAGAGCGCCATGCCCTTTGGGGTGGGCACGAAGCCGGCGCCGAGCAGCGCAGGCGCGAGGACCTCGGGGTAGCGCTCGATCACGACACGTCCGAGCCTCGAGCTGCCAGCCAACCAGGCAAGGCCGCCGACCGCAGCCTGCTCCCAGGAGCCGTCGGCCTCGCGCATTACCAGCAGGGAGCGGGCCCCGCGCTCCAAGTAGATGCTCGCTACACCGTCCACGAGGACCACATAGGCTCCCGCCACCCGAGCCGGGCCCCTCTCCGGCCAGGGCAGGGCGGCTCCGTGAGCGCATGCCGGGTCGGTGGCCGCCAGCACGAGCACCGTCGCAGGTCCCCCGGGCACCTCGGAGCGCTCGCGGACCGAGCGGAGCCGCTCCACTGCGCCCGGTAGGGCGAACTGCGCACCGCCGAGGCCGGCGACGAAGTACCCGCGCCTGGCCCGCCCCGATTCCTCCATCTTGCGCAGTACCGGATAGATGCCGCTGAAGCCGCCCGGTAGCCCCTCCGCCCGCACCGCCTCCCGAGTCAGCACGCCGTGGCGTTCGAGGAGCAGCCCCGCCACCGCGACCGACGCAAGCGTCGGGTCGGCGGCGACCCCGAGGCTCTTGTCGACGAGCGACCAGCGCCCCTGGCCCTGGGGCGGCCCGAGGGCGCTCGGCCGCCCGGGGCGCCGGCGCGAGGTTCCCTTGGTCCCGCTCCGACGACGACCGCCGGCCACAGCCCGGAGCGCTGCGAACCCGTCGTTGGTGACCTCCCCGGCCCAGACCAGGTCCCACAGCGCGTCGAGCAGGTCGCCGTCGCGGGCACCCGGAGCGCCGAGCTCCCGGAAGAAGCAGGCTCCCCGGGCCGAGAGCGCCCCCCGAAGGTGCTCGTGCAGTTCCCCTCCAGGTGCCTCGCCCCCGACCAGGGGCCCACCGACCCGCCCCGAGCGGGGCAAGAGCAGTCCGGCCCGGTCCCGGTGGGCGAGCACCACCCGACCGTCCTCGCGCCCGATGCTGCCCGCCCCGACCCAGATCACCGCGCCGGACCCGAGCAGCTCGTCGAGCATCGAGGCCTCGTAGCCGCGCACCCTCGCGGCCAGCACGTCACGCTCGAGGACGCTCGCGGGGATCGGGACCCCCTGGAGCTGGCCGATCACCTCGTAGAGCCGGTCGACGCCTCCTCCGGGCGGGTCGACCCCGATGGCCGCAACCCCTTGCCAGAGAGGCAGGAAGCGGGCGAGCGCCTCGGCGTCGGTCGGCTCCACCTCCTTGCGCAGGGCGGCGAGGGAGCGCCGGCGCAGGGTACGGAGCACCTCGGCGTCGCACCACTCCTCGCCGCTGCCCCCTGGGCGGAACCCGCCGCGCTCCAGGCGTCCGTCGCGCTCGAGCTCGCCGAGCAGGCCGACCACCTCCTCGACGGCGATCCCGAAGCGCTCCGCCGGCTCGGAGGGCCGGAACGGCCCGTGCGAACGGGCCCAACGCCGAAGGATCTGCAAGCTGGCATCGGCCACCGGCTCCAAGAAGGCCTCGGGCAAGCCGGGAGGGAGCGCGACCCCGAGCCCGTCGCGGTAACGAGCGGCGTCCTCGGCCGCGATGAAGCGCTCCTCACCGGCGATGCGCACCGCGATGACCCGACGGGCGGCAGCGAGCGCAGACAGGGCCTCCGAGACGTCGACCGACGGATCGCAGCGCAGCTCGACCTCTGGCGCGCGGAGGTCCCCGAGGCGGCGGAGGAGGTCGGCCACGCCCTCCGACGAGGTCGCCCGCCGGCGCCCGGCGAGGCAGGCGAGCTCCTCCTCGAGCTCGGCGAGCACCCGGGGGTCCAGCAGCTCCCTCAGCTCGTCCGAGCCGAGGAGCTCGGCGAGCATCCGGCGGTCGAGGGTCAGGGCCTGGGCACGACGCTCCGCCAGGGGGGAGTCCCCTTCGTACATGAACGCCGCCACGTAGGTCGAGACGAGCCCGCTGGCGAACGGTGATGCGACCGGGAGGTCGACCGAGACGACGCGGACCAGACGGGAGGCGACGTCTCGCATCAGCCCGACGAGAGCCGGGAGGTCGAAGCGGTCCCGGAGGCACTCCCGGTAGGTCTCGAGGACGATCGGGAACTGCCCGTGGCGTGAAGCGACCGCGAGGAGGTCCGCGGCACGCTGGCGCATCTGCCACAACGGCGTGCGACCCCCGGGGCGCCTACGGGCGAGGAGCAGCGAGCGGGCGGCGTTCTCCCTGAAGCACGACGCGAACACCGCCGAGGACCCGACGGTCCCCACCACGAGGTCCTCCACCTCGTCGGGGTCGAGGACCACCACCTCGGCGCCGGGGGGCTCGTCGGCATCGGGCACCCGGAGGATGATCCCGTCGTCGCTCCAGACCGCCTGCACCTCTTCGAGCCCGCCGCGGCGCAGGCGTGCCTCGATCGCCATCGCCCACGGAGCGTGGACCCGGGCGCCGAAGGGCGACAGCACTCACAGGCGCCAGTCGCCGAGGTCGTCCCTGAAGCGTTCGACCACGATCTGGCGGTCGGTCGGCAGCAGGCCCCCGGTGGCCTCGAGCTCCTCGGCCACGTAGGCGCGCAGGTTGCGCACTGCGAGCCCGTCGAGGTCGCAGGAGGCCCGCAGGGCCTCGTCGTCGCGCTCCGCCAGGGTGCGGAGGAAGGCCCCGAGGGCGGCTCCGAGCTCGAAGGGTCGACCCGGGTTGTCCCCGTGCCAGAACGGCATCTTGCCAGGGACCCCGGGTGCGGGGCTCACCACCACCCTGTCGCGGGTGATGTCCTCGATCCGCCAGGTGGTGGCACCGAGCAGGAAGGTCTCGCCGACCCGGGCCTCGTAGACCATCTCCTCGTCGAGCTCGCCGACTCGCCCCCCTTCGGTGGTGAAGACCCCGAACAGGCCCCGGTCGGGGATCGTCCCTCCGCTCGTGGCGGCGAGCAGCCTGGCTCCCGGCCTGGCACTGAGCGTCCCCCCGGCACGGTCCCAGGTCAAGCGGGGCCGCAAGTCGGCGAGCTCGTCGCTCGGGTAGCGACCCGAGAGCATGTCGAGCACCCCGTCGAGCAGCCCCTGGCCGAGCCCGGCGTAGGAGTACGCACCCCGGACGATCGCAGCTACCTCCTCGACGGGCACCGGTCGCTCGGCCGCTGCCACGTGGGCCACGACCTGCTGGGCGAGCACGTCGAGAGGGTTGCGGGGCACGACGGTCTCCTCGACCAGCCCGGCGTGCATCCGCTCGACCACGACCGCAGAGACGAGCAAGTCGTGACGGAACTTGGGGAAGATCTGCCCGCTCGACGCCTCCCCCACCCGGTGGCCCGAGCGCCCGATGCGCTGCAAGCCCGAGGCCACCGACGGCGGGGACTCCACCTGGACCACCAGGTCGATGGCGCCCATGTCGATCCCCAGCTCGAGCGAGGAAGTGGCAACCAGACCGGGAAGGCGCCCGGTTTTCAACGCATCCTCGATCTCCAGGCGCTGCTCGCGAGCGATCGAGCCGTGGTGAGCCCGGACCAGCTCGGCAGGGGCGCCGGCTGCGAGGTAGCTCGAGCCGCCGAGCGCGTGGGCGTCGAGGCCCGAGGACGGGTCTTCCTCGGCGGCGGCGAGCTCGTTCAGGCGGGCGGCGAGGCGCTCTGCCAAGCGTCGGGAGTTGACGAAGATCAGCGTCGAACGGTGGGCGCGGACAGCCTCGAGCAGCCTCGGGTAGATCGAGGGCCAGATCGACGCCCGCACCTCGGGGCTCCCGGCCGCTGCACCCCTCATGATCAGCTCTTCGTCGTCGGCCTCCGGGGCCAGCGGTCGCCCGAGACGTCCCATGTCCTCGACCGGGACCACCACCCTCAGGTCGAGTGCCTTGCGCTGGCCGACATCGACCACCCGTACCGGGCGAGGGCGACCTGCGGAGTCCTGTCCCCCGAGGAACCGGGCCAGCTCGTCGAGGGGGCGCTGGGTCGCCGACAGACCGATCCGCTGGACGGGATGCGGTCGGGCGGCAAGCTCCTTGCCCGATGCGGTCGGCGGATTGGAGGCGAGGTGGGCCAGGCGCTCGAGGGAGATCGCGAGGTGGGCGCCGCGCTTGGTGGCGGCGACCGCGTGGATCTCGTCGACGATCACCTGCTCGACTCCGGCGAGGATCCGAGCCGCTCGGGAGCCGAGGAGCAGGTAGAGCGACTCGGGGGTGGTGATGAGCACGTCGGGAGGATGAGCGGCCATGGCCGAGCGGTCCTTGGTCGGGGTGTCGCCGGTCCGGGTCGCCACCCGGATCTCGGGCACCGGGATCCCGAGGCGCGCCGCCTCCCGGGCGATCCCCGCAAGCGGCGCTCGCAGGTTGCGTTCGACGTCGTGGGTGAGCGCCTTGAGCGGGCTGACATAGAGCACCCGGCACCTCGGTCCGTCCGTCGGCTCGACGAGCAGCCGGTCGAGGGCGGAGAGGAACGCGGCGAGCGTCTTGCCCGACCCGGTGGGGGCCAGGATCAAGGTGTGCTCTCCCCGCTCGATCGCCTCCCAGCCCTGGAGCTGGGCTGCGGTGGGCGCCTCGAACGCCGAAGCGAACCAAGCGGCGGTGGCTGCGCTGAACACCACGAGGCGAGGCTACGTGGCGCCCGAGAGGCTTCCGGCAGGTCCCGACCGATCCAGAGGGATCCCCTCCGGGGTGCGCTGCGACTACGGTGCTGGCGGGGGCGGGAGGAGCGGCGCCCGCGGGCTCCCCCCCACCGCAGGAGCCCCTCCCGCCCACCCCGTCCTCCGCCGCCAGCCGGCGCGCCGACAGTAGCTTCGCGTGGATGTCCGACCCTCTCTTCTGGCACCACCACCCGAGCCTGGAGCGACCCTTGATGGTCGTCGCCTTCGAGGGCTGGAACGACGCAGGCGACGCCGCCAGCCTCGCCCTCTCGTACCTGGTGCGAGCCTGGGGCGCCGAGCCGTTCGCGTCGATCGACCCGGAGGAGTTCTACGACTTCACCGAGACCCGACCGCTCGTGCGCGCATCGTCCGACGGAGGTCGCAGCATCGAATGGCCGGAGGTGGAGCTGCTCTCCGCCCGACTTCCCGAGCGCTCCGAGGGGCCGGGTCGTGACGTCGTGCTCGTGAGAGGGGTGGAACCGCAGCTGCGGTGGCGCAGCTTCTGCCGGCTGCTCGTCGACGTGGCCGTCGGCTACGACTGCGAGCTCGCCCTCATCCTCGGAGCCCTGCTCGCCGACGTGCCCCACACGCGGCCGGTGAGGGTGACGGGCAACGCCGACGACGACGAGCTCGCCGCCCGCCTCGGGCTGCCCCCGTCGCAGTACGAAGGGCCGACGGGGATCCTCGGGGTCCTCCACCACGCCCTCTCCGAGGCCGGCGTCCCCTCCGCCAGCTTCTGGGCATCGGTGCCCCACTACGTGCACCAGGTGCCGTCGCCGAAGGCAGCCCTCGCTCTGGTCGAGCGCTCCGCAAGCGTCCTCGGAGCGACGGTCGAGCCCGACGAGCTGCGGGTCGCTGCCTCGGACTACGAGCGCCAGGTATCGGATCGGGTCGCCGACGACGAGGACGCCGCTGCCTACGTGGCGAGCCTCGAGGAGGCCGACGACGCCGATGCCGCCGGGTCCGAGTCGACCCTCCTGGCCGACCCGGACCGTCTCGCCGAGGAGGTGGAGCGCTTCTTGCGTCGCCACCGCAGCGGGGGCTGAGGCCTTGGCCCCGACTGCGACCGTGGCGAGCTGCGTTTGGCGGCTCACCCCTGAGCTGGTCGTGGCCCTGGACGGCCGCTTCGGGGAGCCGATCGACTCGTACGTGAACGGCTCGCAGGTGTGGATCCGCGAAGACGGCCCCCGCTGCGAGCTGGTCGAGTGGCGCCTCCATCCCGTCGCCGGCTACCGCCGACCGAGGGCACTCGCCACCGAGGAGGTCTTCGCTGCTACCGCCCTGGCCCTCGGCAGCGGCGTCGACCCACCTGCGCCGCTCTCCTCGCTCTGGGACGGCCTGGAGGTCTTCGGGGTGGAGCCCGACGACCGCATCGAGCCTCAGCCGCTCGCCGCGGCCGCCGCCGCCGCCATCGGGTCGGACCCCGACGCAGTCGGCCTGGTCGACCACGACAGCATCGCCGACGCATGGGAGGCGGCTCGCGGAGGGATCTCCATCGTCGCCGCCCTGCTCGACCAGCTCCGGGCCCACTGAAGGCCGGCGGGGCCAGCCGCCCGCCTCAGGAGCCGCCAGGTGGCGCCTGTCCGTAGTGGATGTCGACCTGGCGCAGCACCCAGCCCAGGCGCACGAGGGCGTCGACGACGACCGGGGCAGCAAAGGGGCCGCCCTCCCCGGCCGCCTCGTGGACCCGGTAGGTGGCACAGGAGACGAGCCCGGACCAGACGTCGTCGTCCACCGCCCGGATGTGCTCGAAACCCTTGCGGGTGGCCCGCACCGCCCGGGTGAGCAGGTCCGCCGGGGGTCGCCCTCGCCGGATCGGGGGAAGGCTCCCGAGCACCGGCACGTCCTTCGCCCCGTAGGCGAGCGGATCGGCCTCCACCGCCAGGTGCGCGGCGTACCCCTCGCCGCCGGCCAGCATCCCGGCCTCCCTGCTGAGCCCGGAGAGCGGGCGGCCTATCCGCTCGAGGTAGCCGCCGAGCAGGGCAGCGCTGAGCTGGCTCTGCACCGGCCCGGCTGCAAGGGTCGACGCAGCCGCGCCATCGAGCAGCTCCGCCGCCCGGCCCGACGCTCCTAGGCCTTCGAGCTCCGCCCGCAACGCCGCCCGGTCCAGGCGCTCGACCACCGCTCCGAGCGGCTCTCGCCGCCGGTAGAGGCTGCTGCGCCCGGGCACCTCAGCCGGCGCCCCTACGCCAGGTCTCGCTCCGGGGCGGGTCGAACAGCGGCTCGAGCGGCTCCCCGCCGATGGCGGCGAACGCCAGGTCGACCCATCGCTCGGGTCCGGCGAGCGGCTCCGGCAGGGCGTCACGGGAGAACCAGCCGACCCTGCGGGCCTCGAGAGGGTGCGGAGCGAGCTCACCTCCGAGCGCCCTCAACTGGAAGACGACCGAGTAGAACGGCAGCGACCGCGACCCGAAGCGCTGGCCGTCGAGGACCCCGATGAGGCGGACCGGCTCGGCCAGGATCCCGGTCTCCTCGGCGACCTCCTTCACCGCCACCTCCGAAGCCGAGTAGCCGATGTCGGCCCAGCCGGTCGGGTAGAGCCACAGACCCGAGTCGCCACGTTGCAGCAACAAGATCTCACCCCGGTCGTTGCCGACGACCGCCCCGACCGCCACCTTCGGGGTCACGTAGCCCGCGACCCCGCTCCCGACGCTCGAGACCCACTCCGAGACGATCTCGGGCCCGGGGGGGCAACCGTCGGTCGCTGCGACCCGGATGTCGGCAGCGACCTTGAGGACCTCCTCGTAGCGCTCCCGCTCGTAGAGGCTCTCGGTGAAGCCGAGACCGGTCCGGGCGATCCCGGCGAGAGCCTCGCTCCAGCGGATCAGGTCGAGCTCGCTGACCGGCTGCTCCATCGTCGGCAGGCTACCGGCAGCGGGCATCCACCGAGGAGCCCGCCGCCGGGAACGGGCAGCGGCGTGCGAGCATGGTCGGGTGGGTGCCCGTTCCGACTGTCGCCACTACCTCGCCCGCTCCTCGTCGCGCGGGGAGCTCGACGAGAGGTGCCGCCTCGGGGTGGCTGCTCAGACCCCCTTCGACTGCCCGGAGGGTTGCCTGTTCTTCGAAGGGCGGGCGGTGAGCGGCGCCGGCTGGGCCCAGGCTCCGAGCAGCCCGATGAGCAACACCGCCGACGGCCTGGCCGGCCTCCCGCCCCCTCGACGCCGGCGTGGGAAGGGCCGGCGGGGCTGAGCAGGTCCGCCGGCGCTCAGCCGGCCAGCAGGTCCGCCGGCGCTCAGCCGGCCAGCAGGTCCGCCGGCGCTCAGCCGGCGGACACGCCGGGCCCCTCGAGGCCGAGGTCGCCGTTCAAGTTCCCCGAGCGGAACCCTTCGAGGTCGAGGGTCACGTAGCGGTACCCGGCGGAGCGCACCGCGGCGACCACCTCCTCCCGGCGGACGACCACCTCGGCCAGGCGCTCGAGGTCGACCTCGATGCGGGCGACGTCGCCGTAGTGGCGGACCCGCAGCTGGCGGAAGCCGAGGGCGCGCAGCCCCGCCTCGGCACGGCCCACCCGGTCCAGGGTCCGGAGGGTGACCGGGGTGCCATAGGGAACTCGGGATGCGAGGCAGGCGGCCGCAGGCTTGTCGGCGACCCGCAACCCGAGGTGACGGGCGCAACGGCGGACGTCGTCCTTGGTGAAGCCGGCGTCGACCAGAGGGAAGATCGCCCCCCGGTCTGCGGCGGCCCGCTGCCCGGGCCGATGGTCGCCGAGGTCGTCGAGGTTGACCCCGAGGACCACGACCGCTCCCAGGCGATCGGCGATCGGGGCCAGGCGGTCCATTAACGCCGTCTTGCAGTGCCAGCAACGGTCCGGGCCGTTGGCCCGGTATGCAGCCCTCTCCATCTCGTCGGTCTCGACTGCCTCCCACCGCAGGCCCCACTCCCGGGCGGTGGCGGAGCACTCCTCGAGCTCGCCGGCTCCGAGCGACGCCGAGATGGCGGTCACCGCCAGGGCACGGTCACCGAGAACGGCTGCCGCCTGGTGGGCGACCAGCGCAGAGTCCACCCCCCCGCTGTAGGCCACCACCACCGAGCCGAGCTCCGCCAAGCGCCCTCGGAGAGCCTCCAGGGCGACCGCGGCACCCACCGGGCCGCCCGGCACCGGAGGACCCGCGGATGGCCCGAGCCCGGAGATCGTCTTGCTACCCACCGAGCCCCGAGACGACCTCTTCCACCTCTCCGACGATCCCGGAGTAGAACGGCCCGAAGTCCGCGTAGCGGGCCGAGGCCTCGTCGAAGCGCATGGTGTAGACACAGTCCTTCAGGTCGTCGGGGTGCACAGCGAACAGGGTCACGCCCCACTCGTAGTCGTCGAGGCCGGCCGACCCGGTCACGAGCTGGAGCACACGTCCCGAGAAGCGCCGGCCCGAGACCCCGTGCTCGTTCATGAGCGCCCGCCGGGCGTCGAAGTCGAGGCTGTACCAGTTGGAGCCCTCCACCCGCCGCTTGGACATCGGGTAGAAGCAGAACGCCCTCTTGCCCTCCGGCGGCAGCCGCGGGTACAGGCGGGCACCGCTGCGCTGCTTGTCGATCGACGCCCGGGCGTACTCGGACACCTCGGTGAGCGACACGTAGGACCAGGCCAGCTCGAGGCCGGCCGACTGCAGGCCCGCCTGGAGGCGCCG
>JAKARG010000064.1 GCA_021819345.1 Actinomycetes bacterium
GGTGAGCGCTGCGCTAGGAGCGGACCCGCCGTTCAGGTGATGAGGGCGATGCGGCCGTAGGCGCCGAGAAGCTGATCTGCGGTTGGCCAGCCGTCGAGGAGACGCACGACGTGTTGACGGGCTCGGCGCACGATCCGGGCGGGGGTGTGCCACAAGCTCCAGCGCAGGGCCTTGGGCTCGGCGGCCGCCAGAGCGTCGGTCAGACACAGCAGCTGGAACCAGCGGACCAGGTCCGCGGCGAAGCACACGGTGGCCATCCATGCCTGGTTGGCGGCCAGGGCGGTGAAGGGGAACCGTTCGAGCCCGGAGGCTTTCAGCCGGCGGATGTGGTCTTCGACGTGGGCGTGGGCTCGCATGTCGGCATCGGCCTCGACAGGAGAGCCGTCGGCGTCGGTGTAGTGCCCCCAGTAGCGGTACTCGAGCGAGGGGAACAAGCTGGTCTGGGCGCCGGGGTGCAACGGCTCGCGCCGCACGATCAGCCGGGTGCCCGCCGGCCAGGCGGACAGGTCGACCAAATCGGTGACCTCCACCACCGCCGAGCGGTCCCGGACCTCGCCGTCCTGGTCGAGCGCGGCCGCCCATCGGTCCTCGTCGTTGACGACCCGGGAGATGGCGGCGTGGACCTGGCGGGTGGATCGGGCTACGACCGAGAAGCCGACGTTGCGGGCCCGGCAGGCGTGAGCAAGGCGCGCTGAGCATCCCGCCGAGTCGGTGCGGACCCGAACCGTACGGGCCGCTACGGCCGGGTCGTCACCGACGCAGTGGCCTGCGGCGATCTCGGCGGGCAGCTGGGCGATCGCCGCGTCGAGCACCGAGAGGTGGTCTTCGATCGAGCTCGCGCCGGCGTTGCCCGGCCGCAGCATCCCCGCCAGCGCCTCGCCGGTGGCATCCGCGAAGCAGAACATGGGGTGGAGCCCGAACCCACCCTTGTAGGTGGCCGCCGTACCCTCCTTGTGCTCGGAGTGGATCTCCACCAGCGACGCGTCGATGTCCAAGATCACCGGGGCGGTCCCCGTCGTGGCCGACGAGCGGTGCCAGATCTGGGCGCGCACCACCGCCATCGACTGGCGCAGGTAGCCCAGCGTCGCCTCGTCGATCGCGGCAAAGCTCCGATGCACCGTCGAGTCCGACGGCACCGAGCC
The DNA here is from genome assembly GCA_021819345.1 of Actinomycetes bacterium. GTDB lineage: Bacteria > Actinomycetota > Acidimicrobiia > Acidimicrobiales > Palsa-688 > JAKAQB01. The sequence goes on from JAKARG010000064.1 coordinate 1,143, forward strand.
GAACAGGCCCGGCTGGGCCCGCAGATGCTCGATGTCCGCGCAGCGTTCCCCGCCGCCAGCGAGCATCAGCATCACCTGGGTCAACACCTTCCCCCGATCATGACCCAACAGCCGCTGGTCGCCCCCGGCGGTCACCGCCGCGGACAGCTCCTCGCCGAGGCCGAGACGGTCAGCGAAACAACCCAAGGCGTGCAGGCCAACATGGGCCACGACCTGCTCCCCGCCGCCTTCCACCCTCACCGGGACCGTGCTGGTAGCGTTCACCTCGCGAGTGCCCTCCTGGACTGGACTTCCGACGTGTCGACAACGTCAGAATCCCAGACCCGGCGGGCACTTTCGCGGACCTCCGCCGATCAGCCGTGCGGCGCCTTGAAGGATCGGGGCTAACGAGGAGCGTGAGACAGTTACGGAGCTGCTGCGACAGCACGCTGCGGCTGCGCCCCTCCAGCGGGCTCGAGATAAGGCCCGACAAGGACTCACCGACGCCAAGCAGGCCCTCGACCAAGCGCGACTTGAGCGGACCACTCTGATCGCCGGCAGGGGCTTCCTGGCTTTCACGGACAGTCTGACGAAGAGGACGGAAGAGATCGCGAGTGCACTCTATGAGCGAGGAACCCTTCCAGCACCACTCAAGCGCGATTCGTCGACCAACTGTTGGAGGACGGCCACTGCATTTGCGGCACCACACTCGACGACTCCTCCGAGGCTCACGCGCATGTCTTGGAATGGCGACAGCGCGCAGGGCTCCAGGTGGTTGAGACCGCATGGCAACAGCTCCGCGGACAGGTGCCTATCGACGATGCCTGACGAGAGCTGTTCGACTCTCTTCAGGCTATTCTAAAACGGATGTCGATCGAAGCCGATCGCGTCGGGCGCTTCGAGGAGGAGATTTCGGAGCTTGATGGACAACTGAAGGAGTCTCGCCTCGAAGGGGTCCAAGAGCTCGAAGGAAAGCGAATCGCGCTCGAAGGGAGAATCGGCCTCAAGCAGCAGAAGATCGGCTCGGTCAAAGCCGCACTCGATCAGATACAAAAGGGGATCGCTCGCTTGGTCGCTGAGCGAGGCCGGGCCGAGGTCACTGACGAGCTTGCAGCCAAGGCGCGGGCGCGATCCGATCTCGTTAACTCCGTGCGTCGCGCGCTCGATGAGATCCTTGCCATCCGCTCGGAAGACATGCGCAAGCGCCTTGATACCGAGCTGAAGAGCGTCTTTGGGGCGATCACTATCAAGCCCTACATCCCCCGGCTCAACGAGCAGTTCGAGCTCGGACTGTTCCAGGTCATCGACGGCGTTGAACTTGCGGTCCCGAAATCCACCGGAGAGAACCAGATCTTGAGTCTCTCCTTCGTGGCTGCCGTCTCGAAGCTGGCACGCGAGATCCGTAGGGAACGTCGAGCTGAGGGGCCTTCCGCCGAGGACGCCGGCATGTACCCGATCGTAATGGACGCCGCGTTTGGCTCCCTCGACCAGAACTACCAACGGGAGGCATCGCGCGCGTTGGCGCAGATGGCGCCTCAGCTCGTCGTGCTCGTCAGCAAGAGTCAGGGTCTCGGGCAAGTCGTTGGCGAACTCATGCCCTATGTGAGCCACCTCGGAGTCATCGTCACCCATACCACTGCGAGTGGCGACGTTGGGGACGATATCGAGCTAGGTGGGATCGCGCACCCCTATGTCCGCGCGGCAGCAGAAACCGACTGTGCTGAATTGATGGAGGTGTCATGACGATTTCGCCCGCTGATGTTCGGGTCCGACGGCCCCAAGATCACTCAGCCCTGCTCAACGAGCTCCGCGATGAGGGGGTGTTCCCGACGTTTCGAGACGGGCTGCTCTTCGCCGCCGCCGTCGGCAGTCGCTTCGATCGGCGGGTGCCATTCACGGCAGCGGCGAGGGATCCCATCCGATATGAGGTGGTGACGGCCCCGACCTTCGGCGAAGCACTGATCAACATGATCGCTGCGGCGTCGGTTGACAATGATCCGGAGATCATGGACACTTCTCGCCTCGAAGAGCGCATTGCACTCTTCGAGGCGTACGCAAATGGTGGCCTGGAGTACATCCAAGAGCAGGTGAACGTTCGGCATCAGCCAGCCGATCTCGTCGTCCAGGCTTTGGTTATCGAAGCGCTCGCCGGCGGGGGCGGCGCCGAGGCGTTGTCTGTGGACGAGCTGCTGAGTGGGGTGAACTGGTCTTAGCGGACGAGCACTGCCGACGCCGGCAAACAGGTCAGACCGGGTCGAGTTGCTCCATCTAGCGCAGGACGAGCGTGACCCGGCCGAGCTCGCCCAGTTGGCATGCTCGACGATGCGCCCGAAGATCCCCGCCCTCATCGACGCCCTCGACGGACGCTTCGACACCCACCACAGCGTCCTCGGCCGGGCGATCATCGACCACATCCACTTCTTGGACCGAGCGATCGCCGCAACGTCGCGCGAGATCGCAACACGCTGCGAGCCATTCGACGCGACGATCGCTCTGGGCTGCACCATCCCCGGGGTGAAGCGGACCACCGCCGAGATCTTTCTCGCCGAGACCGGCGGAGACATGACCCGGCACCCGAGTGCCGGAGCCCTTGCAGCGTGGGCTGGTCTCGCCCCGGCCAGCCACGAGTCCGCCGGCAAGAGACGCCCTGCTGGCACACGCCAAGGGGCCCGTTGGCTACGCCGAGCGCTCGTCGAGTCCGCCTGGGCTGCCTCGAGGACCAAGGACACCTATCTCGGCGCCCAGTACCGCCGGCTCACCCGTCGCCGAGGACCGCAGAAGGCGAACATCGCCGTCGCGCAGGCCATCATCGTCGCGGCGTGGACCATGCTCACCAGCGGCAGCGTCTACGAAGACCTCGGCGTCGACTGGTTCGACAAGCGCAGCGACCACAGCGCCGAGACCCGCCGCCTCGTGCAGCGCCTCGAGGCCCTCGGCCACAGCGTCACCATCACCCCCGCAGCCTGAACGAACACCCATCGGGGCTCACGCCCCGAGCGGGGCTCCGCCCCGCACCCAGCCCGACGCGCCCACGCGCTCCCCGTCATGGAACGCATTCCACCTCAGCTAACATATGCACCAGGGGATGGAGGCCACTGCGCTGAGCAGAGCAGCGACAGACGTGGCTTCGAGCTGGGCAGATGGGTTTCTCGGCAAGCACGGGCGGTCACGTCCAAGGCCTGGAGACCTCGGCGGCCGGGATGGACTGGCCGGTCGCTAGAGTATCGCTGCGCTCCTTGAGCTCGGAGGCAGTGGAGTGCTGTCGCGGACTGTTGCGGACCCGCCCCCTCGCGCAACTCGCGACGGCCACGGGATCCTCCCTTGGGCGCTCAGCGGGATCCCCGCAGATGGCCACCTGAAGTCGCTACGGTCGGCCACGGCCTCCTGTCGCCCGCCAGTACGAAGCGACTGCTTCTTCGCCACTGCAATGGGGGCGGGTCCGAGCTGTGATCGCCGGTGTCGACCGCTCCGCTTCTCGGCCGGCGCTTGACTCGCGCCGCAGCGGCTGCTAGGAAATAGCTTGGCGCTCGGTGTTCGCCGAGTGTCGGCGACCCCGGGTCGACGACAGGCCGAAGAGTGCAGCCGCAGCTGCAGATCTCGGAGGTCGTCATGTGGGTCGTGAAGGTAGCCCGGCGCTGGTCTCTCGGAATGATCGCGCTGGTCGTCGCGAGCTTGTTCCTAGCTGCGTGCGGTCCGCTCGGCGGGACCGGGGGCCAACCTCGGTCGGCTCCTCGGCCAGCACCCCACGAGCGAACGTCGACCCCCCGCGTGATCGTGGACAAGGTCTGCGTCGATGCCACGCTCTCGTCGAACCCGAGCTTCTCTCGAGATGTCATGGCCGAGCTCGAAGGGGTCGTGTTGCGGTGGGCACCCTCACCACCCGCCGGCCTGCCGACGGGGGCAGTCCCCGCCCGCCCGGGGCTCGAGTTCTATGTGCACCAGGTAACCTCCGATAGCTTTTCGACGACCCAGCCCTCGCCGGAGGTCACCGTCCCGGCGACCCCCGCTCTCCCCGCCCCACCGGGTGCACTCGACCCGAACCTGGCAACAGCCGAGGTGACGTGGGCCTCCGAAGAGGCTCGCTGGCGGAAAGCAGTGGGCGTCGCGCACGCAGCGGCGCTCGCCGGGGTCGCCATGCTCCGGAACTTCAAGCTCGACGACAAGGTGGGCAACTTCTCAGCAATCTCCGGTTGTCTTGCGGCGCTCGCCGACGAGGGCCCGCAGGATCCGGAAGTGCGAATGGTACTCGCCTCCGACCTCGAAGAAAACGAGCCCGCCGTCAAAGCGAACTACGGCGGCGCCCGCATCATTATCGACCAGAACTGCCCGATGAGCATACCCGCAGCAGCCTGCCAACAGCTCGCGCGCTCGTGGACAGCCCGCCTCGAGCGTCAAGGAGCCGGGAGCGTTGTCGTTGTGCCGGCGAATACCGCGGCCGGACCGCTAACTTCGTTCCTCGGGGGTGAATGAGGATGCTGATCTTGGCCCTCGGCATCTTCGTAGCGACATTCATGATTATTTCGTTCGGGAGGGTGCTAGAATCTGCTCGGGAGCGTCGTCGCCAACGGGCGGCCGACGCGGAAACGCGCCGCAATCGAGCACGCGAGAACCCCCAGGACATCCTCTTCCGCCACCGAACGGCGATGGACAACGAGCTGGCCCCAGTCAGAGCGAAACGAAACACGAGTCAGAGAAAGCTCAACGAGGCGGTCGCTGCGAAAGAAGCCCGGCCAGACGTCAAGCACAAAGGCGTCGGGAAGTACGCCCGGGTCGGTGCGGCGATCCTGATGCCGGTCATCTGGGCAGGTGGGACCGCCCTCGCGATTGCCACCTTCGTTGCCCTCAACAACGGCGCGGTCAGCCCAGCGGCTGTGCTGAAGGGGGTCGTCGCCGGTCTGATCGAGCTCCTGCTCTCGCTCGGTATCGCCAACATCTTCGAACAACGACAACAACCGAAGAACCTCCGCTGGCAGGCCCAAGCCGGCCTTCTGTTCGCACTACTGACGGTCACGGTGTCGTTCCTGGCAGTGTACTCGGCGGCGAGGTCCGCCCAGCGCTGGGACCCGGTGATCGACTTCGACCGCAGGCTCGTCGCCTCCGACCGGCAAATCGGGAACGGAGTTGCTGTCGTCGCAGCCGAGGACAAGCTGTCTACCGACCTCACCCGGCGCCGGCATGCCGAGGAGTCCGACGAGGCCCTCGCAGTAGCAATTCCACTAATCGAAGTCGCGACCGGCGAGCTGACGCTTGAGGGCTTTGGTATCCTCGCCGAGGACCAACGTCGTCGAAGCGCCGACCGAGACGAGCGCCGGCACCGAGATTCTATCGACGAGAGCTCTCGTCGAGAGGAGGAGATCGGGGCCCGTCACACTCGCGCTGCGCTGGCAGAGCTCACCGACCTCGGAGTGACCGACCTCAGCCAGTACTTCCCCCCCAGGCCGGCACCCCGAGCCCTGCCGGCCGGCCCGACGGGACCGGAGCCAGCTCCCCCATCCGGACCGACTCCCCCTGAGGATCGCCACGAGGAACCTTCACGAAACTTCTACCTCGGTGACCTCGCCCCAGCGCGCGAGCCGAGAGACGGCGGCGCCTGGGACCTCGCCGGACCCTGGGATCAACCTGGAGCCGGCCAGGCGGGGGGTGGCGAGGCCGACCGGCCCACCTCCGGTGACGACGAGCCCGACAGCCAGAACAACGAATAATCAACTGAGGGCGAGGAGAATATCAACAAATGTCGAACAATGTTCTTGAAACAGCCCGCTTGTCGAGCCAGGTGTTGGCCCAACTGCTCGGCGCGGAGATGGTAGGGCTCTCCGAGCGCTTGGCCGGCCTCGCCGCCGGTAGGTTGGGCGGGGATACCTTAGGCGTCCTCGGTGAGCCGGGAGTCGCCCGGCTGGCCGAACAGGCAGGACTCGGGGCCGAGCTGGCCGGGGTGCTGCTCGACGCTCGGTCGGGGCAGACCCTGGAGGCCGAAAGCACCGTAAGGCTCGCCGAGGATCTCGGCGCCGCGCTGCAACTGGCGGAGCGAACTGCTCTGGCGGAGCTCACCGCCGGGGTGCTCGCCGAGCACCTCGGCTACCGGGTGACACTCGAGGTCGGTGAGGCCGCAACCGGTATCGAAGCGTGGCGGGGCGACGAGGTGGTGCTGGTCGCAGTGAGCAACGCCGAGCGGCTCGAGCTGCTCATCGATCAGGCCGGCGCGCCGGACTGCGCCGGCGGGCTCGCCGCTCTCGAAGAGGCCCTCTGCGAGCGGGGAGTGATCCTCGAGCGGCTAGGGGAGGCTCCCCACGAGCCCGAGGACGGCCCGTTGATCGCCCGGGCAGCAGCCACCGGTGAGGCGAGCCTCGCTACCGGCATCGCCCGACACGCCCGGGTCGCTTCGAACAGGAGCCGGCCCCGCGCCGAGCGGGAACTGGCAAGGCCACAGCTCGAGACGGGGCTCGGATGAGCCCGCACCCGAGGCGCTCGGCGCGCCTGTGGCAGGACCTCGAGGCTGCCCGAGCGGCGCGGCGCACGGTGCTGCTCACCGGCCAGACGAGCGACGTGCTGGTCCACCCCGCCACCAGCCGGTTGGTGCGTCTGCCCGAACTGTTGGCCCTCTTCGCCGCCGAGCACGGGGGCGAACTGGTCCTGGTCGACTCCCGTCAGGGTTGTCGGACCCTCAGTCCCCCCTCGGCCCCCTGCCCGCAGCGGCCGATCGCCCGGCGCCCGGCGCCACTACGGGAGCTGCTCGCCGCGCTCGACGGTGACCTCGACGGGCGCGCCGGGGCAGTGACGATCCTCGCGGACTGGGCCTGTCTCGAGCTCGCCGGCGACGACGGTGCCCTGCTGCGCTACCTGCTCGAGGTGCCCGCCTCCCCAGCCGCAAGCGCAGGTCACCAGCTAGTCGTGGTCTTCCGCACCGGCGAGCCGCCTGCGCAGCTGACCGGGATGCCGGGCTTCGCGCTGGTGCGCGTCGGACTTCCCGACGCAGAGGAACGGCGCTTCGTGCTGAGCGAGACCGACCGACGCTGCCCGGTGCCCCTCGAAGAAGGCCTCGACATCGACTCTGTAGCGATCAACCTCGGCGGGATCGACAGCGACGGCCTGCTGCGCTGCGCTCACGAGGCCCGGGCGAGAGCGCCGCTCGGCGCAGAGCGCATCAGTGAGATCAAGGCCGCCGAGATCGAGCGAACCTCGGCGGGGACCCTGGTCGTGGATCGCTCGATGGCGCCCAACGGCCTGGCAGGCATGGCCGGCCTGCGCCTCTACCTCGAGTCGTGTCGCACGGCTCGCATGCCCCTCGGGGCGATCCTGCTCGCCGGAGTGCCCGGGGTGGGCAAGACCTACTCGTTCCGCTACCTGGCCCAGCAGCTCCGCCTGCCCGCGGTGGTCTTCGGACAGCTGCGCGCTGGGATCGTCGGCCAGAGCGAGCGCAACTGGCAAACGGCGCGGCGCTGCTTGGAGGCGACCGCCCCCGCCGCCTTGCTGCTCGACGAGGTCGACTTGATGGGGCTCGGTCGGCGCACGACCAACCTCGACTCGGGGGTCAGCGACCACCTGCGCACAGGGATCCTCGAGCTGGCCAACACCTGCGCCGAGTCGGGGATCAGCTTCGTCATGGCCACCAACAACCCCGCCGGGATGGACCCTGCGGGCCTCGACCGCTGCCTGGTGATCCCCTGCTTGCACCCTGGCCTCGAGGAGTCTGTGCAGATCATGGCGCTCGCCGCCGAACGAGAGGGATGGTCCCTCGACATCGACGCGGCGCGCAGCGTGCTCGCGGGGCGAGACCGACTGAACACCGGCCGGCACCTGGTCCGCCTGTTGCGCCGAGCCGCCCGCCACGCAGCGAGCGAAGGCCGCGCAGGCAGGATCGACGGCGCGGACCTGCACAGCGCGGACGCAGACTCGATCCCGCTCACCGACCAGCCCGCCCAGGAGTACATGGCCCTCAGCGCCCTTGCCCTCGCCGACTCCCAGGAGAGCTACCCATGGGTGGCCGCGGCCCGCCTCGGGGAGACCCCCGAGGTCCCTGCCTACGTCAGGCCATTCCTCGACTCGGACAACAACCTCGACCACGCAGCCATGCACGTCCGGATCAACCAACTGCAAGCGAGCGGTCATGGCTTCCAGACCTGAGAAGGCCGCCGGCCTTCGGCCGTGGGGACAGCTCCGAGCCGGCCATCCTGGCCGAGAGCAGCACCCCGACTCCCGCCTGCTCGAGGAGGCGGCAACGGCGCTTGCGTGGTGGGCCGACCAACGGCCGCCCCGGCCGACCAGCACCCTGAGCGGCGGCGGCGCTGTCGCCGCCGTCGAGGAGCTGCTCTCCGACCAGCTCGGGGGCAGGGCAGTGCTCGCCCTGCCCAATGCCACCTTCGCCCTGCTGGTCGCCCTGCGCTGCAGCGGGGTCGGACCAGGCGACGAGGTCATCGTCCCAGCCGTCGACTGGCCCGCTGCCAGGGCGGCCGCCGCCACCCTCGGCGCAAGAGCCCTAGCCGCGCCCGTGGTCGGCGATGACCTGACCGTCGACCCCGAGGACGTCTTGGGCTTGGTCACCCCGGCCACCAGAGCCGTCGTCGCCTGCCACCCCCACGGCCTGATGGCCGACGTCGCCGGCCTGCGTGGCGCGCTGGCCGAACGGGTAGCCCTCGTGGAGGACTGCGCCCAAGCCCTCGGAGCGTCCCGCTCCGGGCGGCTCGCTGGCAGCACCGGGGATTATTCGGTGTTCTCCCTCGGCCCCGGCAAGGCGGCCTCGGCCGGTGAGCTCGGCCTGCTCGTCTCGGCCACCTCCGAGCTGCACCGCCGGGCCGTCGGCAGCTCCCAGCACCCGCTCCGACAGCTGCTAGCCGGGATCGCCCATCCCGCCGCCGACACCCTCGCCGGCCGACCCGCCCCTCTCGCCGCGATCCTCGGCGCCTACAAGCTCTCCCGCTGGAAGTCCGATGCCGCAGCATTGCGAGACGCAGAGCAGACACTTCGGTGCGCCCTTGCCCGCCACCCAGCCGGTTGCCTCGCCCGTCGGCTCGGCCACGCCGACCAGCAGCCGCAACCCGGCCGTGTGCCGGTGCTCATGTCGCCAGGAGCCGTCCCCGGCCAACTCGAGCGCGCACTTCGCGCCGAGCTCCCCGGGCGCTTCCGGCCCCGTGTCGCCCCGAGCGGCCTCTGCGTCGACCCCGCCGTCCCCGACGCCCGGCGCAGGGTGCTGGCCAAGCTGCTCGCAGGTGTCCGGGTGGTCACCGTCGAGACGGGGGACGGCGGACACCCGGGCGACGAACCCCCCAGGAGCCTCTCGTGAGCACGCGAAACGAGACCGAGCCATCCCCCATCGACGAAGGCGAGGCCCGCCGCTTCTGGCGGGACCTCGCCCCTGCTCTCGGGCGCGAACGCGTCGCCGCCGGCCTGCTCGGTGAGCCGAGCGGCGCTGCAGACATCTGTACCCGTCGCTGGAGGGCACGGCCCGCCGGCGGCTCGGGCCGGGCCGAGGAGGCACACGAGCTGCTCGTAGCGGTACTCGCCGACCCGGTGGGAGCGGACCTCCCCCTCGCCACCCGCTTGCAGGTCGCCCGAGCCTGCACATCGCTGTCCTATGAGGCCCTCGGTCGGGAGGCCTTGCGCCTCGGCTCAGCTGACACCGAGCAGCTCGACCGGGCACTGAGCGCCCTCGGTGTGCCCGTCGTCGCCCGGCTGGCCGCCTGTGGGCTCGGCACCTGGCCACCCGCCGAGCGCGCCGGCTCCTCGCCGACCTCGGCCCCGCTCGGGGCCGGTTGCGGTAGGTAGGCTCGATCATGGCAGTCGAGGTGGTCTTCTCGGGTGACGACG